>JAUXFB010000071.1 GCA_030620255.1 Candidatus Aminicenantota bacterium
CCCATCGCCAAAATAATTGTTTTTCTTTTCCTTGTGATCAACTTTATGAATCTTTGTCTTGTTAATTATATCATCTTTATTTATTTTTGCTAAAACATTCCAGTTTCCTTTTAAAGTCTCCTCCCATTCAGTTTCATCCCTTAAAGTAATACATAGCTTATCCAGAAAATATGCTTCTTTTTGTAATCCCCCGGAATCAGTTAACACTTTTTTTGAATTTTTCACTAAATCCAACATTTCCAGATATTCAACCGGAGAAATAAAATTTATATTTTTAAAATTATTTTTATTTATTTGATATTTATTCATTGAATTCTCTGTCCGGGGATGTAAGGGTAAAAGAACCGGCAATTCTAATTCATTTAATGCATTAAATATTATACTCAGCTTAATTTTATTATCTGTATTTTCAGCTCTATGAATTGTTGCTAAAAAATATTTGTGTGGGGATATATTATTTTTTTTTAAAATATTCGAATTTTTCGCTGCCTTTCCTGAAAAGCACAAAACACTGTCATACATAATATCACCCACCTGATAAACATTCTTTTTTACCCCTTCATTTTTCAGATTTTCAACAGCATTTTTTGTAGGGCAGAATAATATGTCAGACAAATGATCTGTAAGAATTCTGTTTTTTTCTTCAGGCATCCTTTTATTAAAACTCCTTAGCCCTGCTTCAATATGTGCAAGTTTTATATTTAACTTTGAGGCAGCTAAGGCTCCAGCCAAGGTTGTATTGGTGTCTCCAAAAACAATTACAAAATCAGGCTGCATCTTTATTAATTGTTCCTCAAGTTTTATTAACATTTCGCCTGTTTGCTTACCATGATTTGAAGAACCTATATCCAAATTTATATCCGGTTTTGGAATATTTAATTTTTCAAAAAAAACTGCTGACATATTTGCATCATAATGTTGCCCGGTATGGATTATCACCTCATTGTGGTTTTTTCTTAGAACTTTTGAAAGAGGAGCTAATTTTATAAATTGTGGTCTTGCACCAACAATGCTAACAATGTTCATACATTTCACCTGATATTATTATCTATTTCCTTTATGACTTTTACTAATTTATCCACCAAAACTGGAATACTGTGAAACTTTTCTACATATTCTCTTCCTCTTCTCCCCATCTCATTTCTATCTTTCTCGGAATAATTATATAATTTAATTACCGCATCTGCAATGGCTCGAGAATTTTCTGCTTTTCCGGTCCATCTCCAACCAGCCTGAACTCTATATCATCATATCCCAGTTCACCTACCATTTTAGCTGCTTCCATTAATATATGTAACCCATTTGCCATTCCATGAGCACCAATAATAAAATGTCTTTCACTCATTTATATTACCTTTAAATTTTTCCATAGTAGCTTTACCTCTCTGAGTAATTCCTTCCTTTTTATATACATTTTATTTTTTTATTCAAAAACAAATTTCATAAATTCCTTGGCTAAAATATTCCATTCATGTTTGTCTTTTACATATTTTAAGCCTTTTATTCCTATTTCTTCCCTTTCAGTTTTTGACATATAAAATAATTTTAAAATTGCATCCGCTAATGACTGAGAATTTTCAGGTTCTATAACAATACCTGCTCCTGATTCTTTTACAGGATTATATTCTGCATCAACAGAAAAAACAATAGGCCTTTTACTGGCCATATACTCAAATAATTTATTAAAACTAAACCCGTATTTATATAAATTTTTGACATTCTTTGTGCCAATCCAAAATATATCGGCTAAAAATAAAACTCCTGGAACATCTTTTTTCTTAATTTCATCAAAAAAAATTACATTATTTAAATTTAATTTTTTCTTTAAATTTATTAATTGTTTTTTTCTTACTCCCTCTCCTATAATTAATAACTTTATCTTATTTGTTTTTTGCCCTATTATTTTTCCTGCCCTTAAAAATGTTTCAACATTGTTTGCCAATCCAAGAGCTCCTGTATACATTATCTTAAAATAATCTTTAGAAATTTTATCCTCAAATAACTTAAATCTCTCTGTAGTAAGATTTTTAAAATTATTATAGTTTATACCATTGGGAATCCAGATTATTTTTTTTTTTCTATTTTCTTTTCCACATAATATTCTTTAGCACCAGGCAGAACAGTAATTATTTTTTCTGCTCTTTTAGCCAAAAATTTTTCTAAGAAATAAAATACAGCTATTACAGGATGATATTTTGAGATTTTACGAAATTCAATAAGTGTCGCTGGCCATAAATCCCTAACTTCCATGATAAATTTCGCTTTATTTTTTCTGGATACAACAAGAGCAGAAAGCACAGCAAACAAATGAACTGATGAACCCATTACCACATCCGGTTTTTCAAGGATTGAGTTTTTTCTTAGTTTTTTGGCTACCCTTATCACTCTAAAACTATAAACAAACATATTTAAAATTCTTTTCCAATTATTCTTTTTATACTTGGTAGTCTTTATCCATACAATTTTAATATTACTTATATTTTCCATTAAATAATTTTTACCTATATAATCTTTCATTTCCTTTAAAATAAAATGACTGTAACTTGATGCAAACAAAACAAGATTATTTCCCTGATTCGCCAATTCTAATGCAAGATCGTAATGTCTTGTCCCTCCTGTCATATCAGGGGTTACTACATAATGATTAAAAATCCATATATTTTTTTTACATTCTAATAATTTATTTTTTTTTTCTATCACCGGCTGATTCCCACTAAAAACGAGATATTGTTATTATTTTTATTTCTTTCAGATATTGTTTCTGTATAAATTTTTATCATTTGTTGTAGATTCTCCTGCCAGTCATAAAACTTTTTTACCCTTTGCCTACCTGCTTTACCCAAGGTTTTTCTTAAATTCTGATCAAAGATTAATTTTTCAATCATTTCTGCTGTTTTTTCCGGGTTTTTTGGAGGAACAACCAATCCTGTCTCCAAATCTTCAACGACTTCAGGTAATCCTCCAACATTTGAAACAACCACCGCCTTCTCACAGGCACTTGCTTCAATTACCGCTACACCAAAACTTTCACAATTTGATATTGAAATGGCTAGGAAAATTGATAACATATTATGATATTTAGGGACTTCAGTGTGTTTGATCCTACCTGCAAAAATCACCTTATTTTTAATATCAAGCTTGCTTACTAATTTCTTCAAATCTTCTTCCTGACTTCCATTTCCTACAATTAATAACCTTAATGGTAACCTCGGATGTCTACTTGATACTATTTGAAATGCTCTGATTAGATAATCAATGCCATATTTTTTTTCTAATGCTTTTATTGTTCCAACAACAATATCCTTTTCTCCGAATATTGATTCAACCTTCATGGGTTTAAAAATATTCAGATCAACCCCAAATGGTGTAACCTGGATTTCTTTATTAGTATATCTTTGGGTTTCTTTTGCCATAATATTGGAAGTTGAAAGGATTTTATCCGCTTTTTTTAAATTAAATTTAATTAATCTTTTATGTAAAAAAGATTTGCGGGGAAAATTGAAAATATCTGAACCCCAAACGGAAATGATCAAAGGATGAAAACCACTTAAAGCTCCTAATAAACCATAGCTGGAGGCATAATGAGCATGTACTATATCAGGTTTATAACTTTTTATTATTTTTTTTATAGCTGGAAGAGCTTTTAAATATCTTAGCTTGGTCACATTACCTTCTTTTCCCATTATAATGTTACGTTTATATCCCAGAGAATATACTTTTATATTTTCAAAATTCTCATAATCAGATTTATCATAATCAGATAGCCCAAAGATGAAAATATCAACATCTTTTTTGGCAAGAGATTTTGCCCATTTTATAGTATGGATAGAACTGGGGCTCGCTAATAATAATAACTTCATATTTCTAAATCGGTAATATTACACAAATCATTTTTAACATCAACAGCTCTTACTTCCCAAGTGTTTTGTGGAATTATTTTTTCTATATTTTTTATTTTCTTTTTTATTTCATTCTTACTATTTTTTAAATTCTTTATTAAATTGTATAGTTCATTTTCATCATAATCAATTACCCAGCCAATATTGTTTTTTTCTACAAAATCACCAGTTGCGATTGCTCTAACCGCAATTATAGGTTTTTTGTAAGAAATATATTCAAAAAGTTTCGTTGGCATAGCAAATTGAGAGTAATCTATTGGTTTTGTAAATAATACAGCAATATCTGATCTTAAAAAATCCTCTTCTAATTCATTACTGTTTTTATGAAAAATCTCAATTGAATTATTCAAATATTTTTCATAATAAATTCTATTATTTTTCCAATCCTCAGCTCTAGTACATAATCTAAAATTTAAATCTTTAAATTTAGCAATTGTTTTAAAAAACATATTTAGATCATAAAAAGGGCCCAGTCCGCCAACATAAATAAAGGAGATGGGATCACTACTTTTATTTGATAAAAAATTCTTACGATCTACTCCCGGAGGCAGAGCTTTTATTTTTTTTTTAAATCTGAAGGGGATGAATGAATACATTTTTCTTGATGGGAGATACAGTATATCCACCAGTCTTTTATATTGCCATAAATCAAATTTGTAAAACAATCGTAAAATAGCTCTTTTTAAGAGAGAGAGCCCCTCTTTACCTTCTTTAAATTTCCAATAAATATCTCTATAAAAAAGACCAATCTTTATCTGATTTTTTTTACAAAATCTAAGAAAATTAAAATCAAGAAAAGGAAAAAGGGGGAAGTGATGTTTTTCAGTTAATAAAGTTGGTGTGGTTGAACTTTCGGAATATACAAAATCGTATTTAACTCCTGTTTTTATATTTTTTTTTATTTTTTTTATCTGTTCTCTTCTAGTTACTCCATATCCCATAACACAATCTACTTTATACCCAATGGACTTAAAGGCATTCAACATTTTTATCGGTCTGAGGTGACTTCCAGAGGACACCTTTGGATTTACATAGTATGGAACATGGAATATCATTCGCACTAACAATCACCTTTTAATTGCTAATTTTTATTAACATATAAATTACCATCAAACACTTATTGATTTTTCCTCAGCTTTTTTTTTGCTACTTGAAAAAAACCTGATATATTTCCTTCTTTAAATAAAGCCAGAAGTGACAGATATATTACAACACAGACTCCAGCTTTTAGACCAAAACCCCAAACATCATCTACAGCTGGCAATAAAATTATAACTATCAGCATAACCCCAGCAGCAATGATGGTTTTGAATAAGGTAAGCCAGGGAAATTCAATGGGGAATTTTTTTTCTTTTTTAATAACTATATAAGAAATCGACAGATAACAGAAATAGGAAATCAAAGTTGAATAGGCAGCTCCTTTGATACCAAAATTGGGGATTAAAATAATATTTAAAATAATATTAATTATAACCGAAATTAATAAAAAATAAAAAATCTTTTTTGAATTTTCTATTAATAAAAAGACCTTTACAACATAATGACTCAATCCCAGGATAAATATTCCGGCAGCTATTAACCCAAGAATAACATAACAACCCTGATATTTGTCCCCCAAAAAAACCAGACAAAATTCCTTTGCCATTCCCCAGAGTATCATCAGAACCGGTACTAAAAACACAAAATAAATACTTATATAATTTTTTAAACTTTTCCCGGCAGCAGATTTACCTTCATTTTCAAAGGTTTTGATAATTGCCGGGTAAGCAGGGAGTAATAATACCATAAAAATATTCTGAATACTCATCTCTGAAATTTTATAACCAAGGGAATATATTCCCAAATCATGTGGACCTAAAAATTGTACGATACAGAATTTGTCAATTACAGCAAGCAACCGCCCCATAATAAAGACGCCGGTTAAAGGAAGACCGAACTTCATAGATGCCCTAACCAGGCTGAAAGAAATTATCGGTTTAATTGCCTTTTGCTTTAAGTAAGAAAATAATTCGATCATAATAAAAATCAAATAAGTTAGAAGTAATGAAGCAACTAAACCATTCACATGCAAATTAGTACAATATAAAACCAGTATCGCAAACAGTAACTTCCCGACTGCAAAAAGAGAACAAACTAATGAATATTTAGTTTTTTGAAAGCTTGCTCTGTTCAAAGTAAGGAATAAATCATACAATGGTTTTAATATAATCAACCAAAGGCCAATTGGCATTAATTTTAATAGTTTTTGGTCAATAAAACCAGATAAAAAGGGGGCGATCAAAAAATAAACTGCTATAATAAGTAAGCCGACTAAAACAATGATGATAGTATAGGTGGAGAGGAATTCTTCTTTTTTTTGTTTGTTATACCTTTCATAATATCTCAGTGCTGATTCGTTAATCCATTGGAAAAGAGTGGTTCCAATAATTGTTGTAATTATTATAATCAATGTATAGTAACCATATTCGGCGGGGTCCAACATTCTTGAAAATATTAATATATTTAACAAGAAAGCAGTAATTGCCGGGACTGCACGAGCTGGTAAATACAATAAAATATCTTTTAACATTTTTTATTATTCAAGATTTTTCAGATTCACAGATAAATTATCATCTTTAGAATACATGTTTTGCATAGCATGAAAAATCAATCCAAATCCTATATAAATATTCATATAAACATATGATTTAGCCAACATAATCATTGAAGCAACATATACAAAGTAGATAAATGTAAACAAATACCCATCATTATTTTTTATCTTTTTAAAATTTTTAAAAATAAAAAAAAAACTCAAGAGAATAAGACTCACAAATAAAAAGAATACTATGATCCCGAACTGAGACCAATAAGAGAATATATCGTGCATA
>JAUXFB010000080.1 GCA_030620255.1 Candidatus Aminicenantota bacterium
ACTGTTATATTAGGTAAAAGTGGGTGTGGAAAATCTACGATCCTTAAAACAATAATCGGGTTAATTCCTCCAATTTCAGGGGATATTTATTTTTATGAAAAAAGAATGGATTATTTATCTGAAAGCTCAGTTAATGATCTTTATAAAAGAATAGGTGTTTTATTTCAAAATAATGCTTTATTAAATTCTTTAAATCTTTATGATAATGTTTCTATTCCTATAAAAATGCATTATCCAGAATTACCAAAAGAGGTAGAAAGAGAGATGGTTTTTTCCATGCTTTCTCAGGTTGGTCTTTTACAAAGCTTTAATAAATTCCCATCTCAGCTTTCTGGTGGAATGAGGAAAAGAGCTGCGCTTGCAAGATCTATGATTTTAGATCCTGATATTATCTTTTGTGATGAACCAACAACAGGACTTGATCCTATAACTGCACATGGGTTGGATGAATTAATGTTGAATTTGAAAAATATTTTTGGTATTACTCTTATTGTTGTTACACATGAATTACGCTCTATAGAAAAAATTTCTGATAAAGTGATTGTTTTAAAAGATGAAACTGTGCATTTTTCAGGTAAATATGATAAGCTTTTTACATTTAATGACTCTTTTATAAATAGTTTTTTTTTAAAGGAATAAAATAATGGTTACAAAAGAACAAAAAATAAGGTTAGGCGTTTTTTTAGTTACATCGTCAGTATTATTGATTATCATTTTAATTATATTTCTATATCCTAAAATACAGGAAGAGGGTGATAAATACTTTATAAATTTTAAAAACATATCTGTAAATGGATTGGATAAAGGTTCTGACGTTAAGTATCAGGGAGTTAAAATAGGTAGGGTTTATGTTATTAATATCAATCCTGAAGATTTGAACTCAATTCAGGTTGGAGTAAAAATAAAAAGAGGATTTCCTGTAAAAAAAGATATGAATGCTAAATTGTCTTTTACAGGCATTACAGGTTTAAAATACATAGAGTTATATGGAGGAAAAAATGAATCTGAAAACCTGGAACATAAGGGTGTAATATTAACGGGCAAAGGCCTTGGCATGCAAGCAGAAGAAATAGTGTCTAATATAAATTCAGCTGTTAAAGGCATTAATGAGCTTATAAGTGTTGAGAATAAGGATAAGATAGCTTCTTTTCTTATTAATATAGAAAAATCATCAAAATTCATTTCAGAAAATATCGAAGAAAAAGAAAGAAGCATGAGAAAAACTATAAGAAACATAGAAAAAGCGTCAGAAAATCTAAATAACACCTCGAAATATTTATATGATACAGTTTTAGAGATTCAATTGAATAAAATAGCTCAAAATATAGAGAAAGCCACACATGATATTTCAAAAAGATTTTCAGATAAAGAATTAGGAAAAATTTTAAAAAAGATTGATTCATTTATGGATACTGCAACATCAAGTATTAGGAAAGTCGAAATTTCATTTGGAAATCTTGAGATAGAACTAAACAAAACCTTTATTAATTTAAGAGAATTTATGGAAAATTTATCAAAATTCTCAAGGGATTTAAGAGAGGATCCAACAATTATTCTAAAAAGAAAAAAAGAATTCAGGAGAAGCAAATGAAAAAGTTTTATAGATTTACGATATTTTCTATAATTTTAATATTCTTTATGGGATGTACATCTTCTCCAATGAAGAAATATTATCAAATTAGTTTAGAAGATATAAGTATGCAAAAAAGCCAGAGCTTTGATCTTAAAAGTATAGACAAAATTTTATTAGTTGAAAAAATTGATATGGAAGAGATATACAATGATTATAGGTTAGTCTATAGAAAATCACCTTTTCAGTTAAATTACTATTCTTACAAATTTTGGATAAAAAAACCTGATAGAGTAATAAGAGATGCTATTGTTCAGTATTTATCAAATAAAAAGGTTTTCAATAAAGTTATTATAGAATTCTTAGAATGGAAACCTGATTTAATAATGAAAGTTAGAACTAATATTATTGAAGAGTATGATATTGGGGAAAACTGGTTTGCTCATCTTTCAATGAAATTTAAAATCATTGATTTTAAATCAGGAGAGGTCATTGTAACCCATAAATTTGACAGGAAAAAAAGGTTAATTATAAAAAAGGTTGATAATATCCCGGTTTGTTTATCTAAAATTTTACAGGAAGAATTAGATAAGGTGATAAGCAATCTCTCAAAAAAACTGAAATAATTTTTTATTTGTAGAGCCAAATATATAGCGCTAAATAGAATGATGTGATATAATCTGGCACTTAAAATAGATTTGGAGATTCTAAATGGAACAAAATACTATTAAAAAAATTAGAAACATTGGGATTGTTGCTCATATTGATGCTGGCAAAACCACAACAACAGAGAGAATTCTCTTTTTTTCCGGAATAACTCATAAAATGGGAGAAGTTCATAATGGAGAGGCTGTAATGGATTTTATGAAGCAGGAACAGGAAAGGGGAATTACAATTTCTTCAGCTGCAGTCACTGCAGATTGGAAGGATCATAAAATAAACATTATAGACACTCCGGGTCATATTGATTTTACTTTAGAGGTGGAGCGATCTTTGAGGGTTTTGGATGGAATGATCATGCTTTTAAGCGCTGCAGATGGAGTTCAGCCTCAGAGTGAAACTGTATGGCATCAGGCAGATCGTTATAAAGTGCCCAGAATTGCTTTTGTTAATAAAATGGATATGCAGGGCGCAGATTTCTTTCAAACCATAGAGATGATGGATGATATGCTTGGAGCAAATTCTGCTGCATTTCAAATCCCTATGGGAAAAGAATCAGATTTTAAAGGTATTATTGACCTTGTTAATATGAAAGCTTTTACATACAATAATATTGAAGTTAAAATGATTGATATTCCTGAAGCTTATCTTGAAATATCTAAAAAAAAGCGGGATATCTTAATTGAAAAACTTTCAGATTTTGATGATAATCTTCTTGAAAAATATCTTAATGAAAAAGAAATAACAGTAGAAGATATTAAGATAGCTGCTAGACATGCTATTTTACACCTTTTAATTACTCCTGTATTCTGTGGTAGTGCATTTAAAAACAAAGGAGTTCGATTACTTCTTGATGCTGTTGTTGATTATCTACCATCCCCTTTAGAAAGAGGAGTTGTACTGGGTTATGATATAGATGATGATACACTGACAATTTCAAGAAAGCCCTCTTATAAAAGACCCTTTTCTGCTATTGCATTCAAAATCATAAATGATCCATATGTTGGACAGCAAACCTTTATTCGTGCTTATTCTGGGGAGCTAAATTCAGGTAGTTATGTTTATAACTCAACCAAGCAAAAAAGAGAAAGGCTAGGGCGTATATTAAGAATCCGTGCCAAAGAAAGAGAAGATGTGTTATCTTTAAAAGCAGGAGATATCGGAGCTTTAATCGGGATGAAATTTACCACAACTGGTGATACTCTTTGCGATGAGCAGGATCAGATTCTTTTAGAGAACATTCATTATCCTGAAACTGTAATTGACATGAAAGTTGAGCCAGAGAGCATTAAAGAGAGAGATAAGTTAGGTATTGCATTAAGTAAAATGACTCTGGAGGATCCTTCTTTTAAGGTCCGTTTTGATAATGAAACTGAGGAAACTGTTATTTCTGGAATGGGTGAATTGCATCTTGATGTTATTGTAGATCGTTTAAAAACCGAGCATAAACTTAATGTTAAAGTAGGGGAGCCATCTGTTGCATTTCGTGAGACAATTACACGTGAAATTCGGCATGAATACAAGTACAAAAAACAAACAGGTGGTCATGGCCAATATGCGCACATAGAGTTTAGAATTGAACCTAATTCTGGAAAGGGAATAGAATTTGTTGATAATATTAAAGGTGGTAATATCCCGAGAGAATATATTCCTGCTATAGAAAAAGGATTCAGGCAAACACTTGAGAAAGGACTTGTTGTTGGATTTCCAATGTTGGATGTTAAATTTATATTAATTGATGGTGGTTTTCATCCTGTTGACTCCAGTGAAATGGCTTTCCGCATATGTACTAATTTAGCTTTAAAAGAGATTATAAAAAAATCCAATCCCGAACTTCTTGAGCCAATTATGAAAGTTGAGATAAATACTCCGGATGAATTCATGGGCGATATAATTGGAGATATTAATAGAAGGCGTGGAAAAATCAATAATATGAGACGCTACCGTAAAGGAGCGCAAAAATTAAGCGGTTTTGTTCCTTTAATGGAAATGTTTGGTTATGCATCGGTTCTCCGGACTCTTAGCAGTGGTCGTGCCAATTATTCAATGGAATTTTATAAATACCATACGCTTCCAAAATCTATCAAGGAAAAACTTGTTGAAAAATTCTCAAAAGAGAAAAAGTAAACATATATATTAAATATTTCAGGAAGTATTTAAAAAATTAAGTATCTGTTGTTTTTTATGATTTCCTCAGTTTTATTATTTTCATACCTTAATATCAGGGATTTAACCAAAACTCTGGGCTGAATAGCTTGGATATAAACACGGTCAAGATGAATAACCTCTTTAGGTGAAGAAAAATCATCAGGCCCAACATCACCTCCAAAATGATCACTTCTTCCAAAAGCAATATGAAAACCAAGTTTTTCATCAAGAAGGATCTCATGTATGGGTTTAAGACCAAAATCTCCAAGCACACCAAATCCCAGTTCTGCCATATTACCATAAGCTGGTTCTCTTTTTAGATGATCTCTCTCAATTTCAACTGATTCCCCTTTACCATCAACTTCAATAGCCTTATTCTCTTTTATATTAAATAACACAATGTCATCTTTAATTTGAACAGGGAGTATTCCCTGTGTTTTACTTTTTTCTTTAAGTTCTCCTTCATATGGTACTATATAAGTTTCACCACTTGGCAAATTGCCAGCAACTCCTTTATCCGGAAATCTCCCGGGGCTTAAATGAGCTTTTCTGAATCTGAGATCAAAAAACATTTTATAATCTTTTTCATTGTCTACAATGAAATGAACCTCAGCACAAGTTGCAGGGTCAAGCTTTTCTTTTAAAATAGAAACTCTCCTGCTTACTTCATTATAATCAATTCTCAATGCAGGAATCATTTCAGGAGAAAAACCCGGCATTGTAGCAGCACGAAATCCAAATTTTTTAGCTGCATTTTTTAAGGGTGCAGTTGCAGAATATTCTGTTGGAGCTAAAAATAGTTGAAAATTATTAAAAATATATTCAAATTTAACCTTTTTTCCTGCTTCATTCATAAATCCTGAGAATAATGGTAACTTATTTTTTATTATTGTTGCATATAATGGTAAATCAGCATTATTTGAGCCTACATCTTCATATGCTATTAATTGGATAGTTTCTAATCCAATTTTATCAATATTATGTTTCAATGCAGAAAACCATTCCTGTGCGATTTCTCTCCTCTGAGACCAATTTTTATTGTCTGATTCAGGATTTTTAGGAATATCTACCAGAATGCCTAAATTTTTATCATAAGGAAAACAAGGGAAAACTGATTTAATTAAATTTGTTAATTCTTCCGAAGATAATTTGTCCATTTTAAAATTTCCCTGTATATTTGCTCCAGAGATCATCGCCAAGTTTCCAATATGCAGCAACAATTCTGGTCATCCAGTCATTTGTATATTTTGTTAAAAATTTTCTTGCTTTTTTTGGATTCTGTTTATAGAGTTTTAAAGCTTCATCTTCTATTTTTTTCTGGTTTTTAAATTGCTCATCCTCAAATTTTTCCCATATTTTTTTTACATCATGCCTCATATAACCCCATTTTTGAGCAGAAAGGTCAGCAACTCTATTGAATGCCCACCATGCGCATTTTCTATTAAAGCCAAACCTTCCATTTACCTTATAAGATTCAATAACTTTATCAATTCCAATGTAGATTGGCGCATATGCAGTCATTGCTGGATTGTCATGACCAAACCATACAAGTCCACCAATATCATTTGGAAGCCAATCTCTTGATTGTGTAACAGTTACATAAGTGCAATAGTACCTGGCAAGGCATCGTTCTCCATATTCATTCCATCCACCATTGATTTTAAAAAGGAACATCATATCATAATGCATAAAAGGATTTGCATAAGGACTTTTTATAAATTTACCAGTTCTTTTACCATTTTTATCAATATCAGGTACAAGCATAAATTTTGTCATATCAAAAGGTGTATCTTCATAAGTATCTCTAAATATTCTCATAATATCTCTTGGACCAACCTTTTTTTCAGGTTTTATAGAGAATGGAAAATTTTCTCCGTTTGGGTCAAGGTCTAAGGATGGTGCTAATAAGCTAAAAACTCGCCACTCTCTTCTTCTAGTTGCCATACTTTTGCGGCTGTCATATATATAACAAAATTCAAAAGGTTTACCTGATTTTGGATCCCACAACCCAAGTTCTTCAGCTCTTGAAACAAGATTATCAGAAGCCATAAAAAAATCTGGTTTAGAAAGGTCTATTCCTCTGATTCTTGAACCATTTGCATTCACACTTATATGGTCATCCGGAACTCTCTGTGCAACCCAGACTGCTCCCTTTTCCCCTTTTCCTGGTCCAAGTATTTCAAGGTGCCATACCTCTTTTGTATCTGCTATTGTAAAACAT
>JAUXFB010000143.1 GCA_030620255.1 Candidatus Aminicenantota bacterium
ATATGTTTTTTAGCATTTTTAGGGAGTATAATTGTTGCTGAAACTCTTTCAATCGGGAAAACCCAAAAATTTCCTGTAATATTATAATAGAGCTCATCAAAACCATCAAAAAATCCAAGCTGTCTGTTTGTCTTATATGTTATCTCATAAGTATAAATTCCTGGACGTAAAAATACATTTTTAGATCCAATATAAACCCTTTTCCCATTCTTAATATTTTCAATATGATATGGCTCAGAAAAACCATTCTTTTTTACTGAGATCACATCAAAATCAACATTCCATCTTAAGCCTTTGTTCATATATTTAGTTGGGAAGTCCCTATAAATGCCTCTTTTTATCCTTTTCACCTGGCTGACAACTTTGATAACCTCCTTAACAATAAGAGAAGAATCCTCATTTACAGTAACATAAGAATCAAAACTGATTATTCTTTCTCCTCTATAAGCAAAAAGAGAAGTAGAAAAAAGAATAGCACTCAATATAAAAAATAATTTTTTCATATAAAACCTCTCATTAATTTAAATTAACCTTTGGTACAATTCCATCTTTTATAGATTCTAAGTCAAAAAATTCTTTTTCTTTGAATTTAAACATATTTGCAACTATTAAAGATGGAAAAGATTTAACAAAAATATTGTTATTCCTTACTGTACCATTGAAATATCTCCTTGCATACTGTATCTGATCTTCAATATCTACAAGCTCTTCTTGCAATTTGAGAAAATTTTCATTTGCTTTTAAATCAGGATAATTTTCAACAACAGCAAATATCTTTAACATAGAATTACTAAGAATCTTTTCCTCATTGTTTCTTTCATAAATATGATAAGAATTCATAGCTCTTTTGCGAGATTCTGTTACATTTTCAAATAAATCCTTCTCATGCATGGCATATGCTTTAACTGTATCAACAAGGTTTGGTACTAAATTACAGCGTCTTTTAAGCTGAACTTCAATTCCACTCCATGCTTCTTCTATCATGTTTCTTAATCTAATAAATTTATTATAAATTATGAAAAAACAGAAAAGCATAAAAATTATAATAATCAATGCAATCAACATTTTAATTTCCTTATAAACATTGATTTTATTATAAAAAATTAGAGAAAAATAAACAAATAAAAATTATATTTATGCAAAAATTGATAAAAGAGATGGCAATAACTTTATACAAAAAAAGCCACTTCTTATGTCAAGCATTTTTTGCTTGCACATGCCAATGGTTGCAGCTTACATAAATTTTAATAGTAAATTTTTAATTAAATTTGGAAATAATTGGAACAGAAAAAGGTCTTGATTTCTCTCAGGAGAGAAATCAAGACACTGTCCGTTAAGAAAAGTTTATGTTTTTACTACATTTGCAGCATAATCACCTTTTTCACTTTTGCGAACCTCAAATTCAACAGCTTGTCCTTCATCTAAAGACTTATAACCTGTATCCTGAATTTCACTGTGATGTACAAAGATATCTTTTCCTTCTTCCATTTCAATGAAACCAAAGCCTTTCTGCGAATCAAACCATTTGACTTTTCCTTTAGCCATATTGTGTTACCTCCATTTTAAATTTTCAAAGTAAATAGAGGTAGAAACTGGCAATAACAATGAAAGTTAATTTTTTGGGATATTATTTGATCTCTCACCTATACTTACTATAAAAAAGGACTATATCAAATCTATATACAAATGTCAAATGGAATATGAAATTTTCCTGATAATTAACTAAAATAGCATAAAACAGTGAATATCCTCCATTATATGTGTTACAATTGGTATAATAGAGGAATAAGTAAAAAAATAAGACAAGACAGGAGGAAACAAATATGAGAGATAAAACAAAAATTGGGATCATCATATGCGACCGCTACAGAATGTGCGCTGGAGGCAAATGTTTAAGAGCTCTGAAAAACAGAGAGGGTTCATTTAGCATTTACAAGGATAAAGAAGTAGAATTGGTTGGTTTTACTACATGTGGCAGTTGTCCTGGCGGAAACATTGAATATACTCCAGAGGAAATGAAGAAAAATGGAGTGCAGGTCATTCACCTTGCAACTGGATTGGTTGTAGGATATCCTCCATGTCCGCGTATAACTTATTTTCGAGATTTTATAAAAGCACGATATGACATAGAGGTAATTATTGGCACACACCCAATGCCACAGAAATATTATAATACACATATGATACTGAAAACATGGGAATCTCCAAAATGGAAAGAAATTATTCAGCCAACTTTAGCGGATGAAAAAACTCGTTTATTATATGATTGATAGCAGATATTCAATTATTACTATCTTACGCTTATTAAATTTGATTAAATAATCACATAAAGGTTATAATGATGAAATCATGAAACAAATAATAATGCATCCAATCGGAATAATTCACTCGCCATATAAAGAAAGTAAAGATATTCCAATACAGGGAACTTTCAAAAAGGAAGTTGAAGCTTGGATTGAATTAGAAGACAGATATTTAAGTGGGCTAAAAGATTTGGATAAATTTAGCCATGCTATAATAATATACTACTTTCATAAATCAAAAAAAGAACACATTGAAGGGAAGCCGTTTTTAGAACAAAACAAACATGGAATATTTGCCATAAGAAGTCCTAACCGTCCAAATCATATAGGATTTTCTGTTATAAAAATCAAAAGTATAAAAAACAATAGAATCTATTTTACAGAGGTTGATGTTTTAGATGGCACACCTCTTCTTGATATAAAACCCTATGTTAAATATTTTGATAGCAGACATAATGTTATTTCAGGGTGGTTAGATAAACACTTTAAATATGGAAATATCCCATATAGAACCATTATTAAATAAAAAAAATTCAAAATAGGGATGGTGCTTTTTTTAAAAGCTTTATCTTATATTTCTCCTTTGAATATTCTTAGCTACGAATTTGAAGGATTTTCCAGGCCGTATCCCTGTTCTTCACTGGCTTTCTTCAGCCATATAGCAAGAAATATTGAAATTACTCCAAGGATTACAAGCATAAAAATCGGAATTGTATAATTATAAATCGGTAATTCACCTGCTTTTCTGAGTTGTTCTATCTTTTCACTTATCTGTGTGTTTGAAAGTCCCTGGGCTTCCAAACCGCTTCTAATACTATGAAGTTTTGCTACAACTTTTGGGTTTACCCAATCAAGGACAGTCCCAATACCTTTAAAAAATATTCCAAGTCCCCAGTTCTGGATCGTAAACATTGCAGCATATGCTGTGCCCAACCTTTTCCCCGGAACAATTCTAGCTACAGATGGCCACATTGCAGCAGGAACAAGAGAAAAGGCAATTCCAAGAGAAAAAAGCCCAAAATAGCAGAGTAGTAAATTGTTTAAAACTGATAAAGATATATGTGCAAATATTAAAAGCAAAGCTCCGAGCATCATAATTGATGCTGCTTTCCCTTTCTTATCAATAAATCTTCCGAAAATCGGTGTAAAGAGTATTGTTCCCATTGGAATCAGACTTGCAGCTTTTGGACCATTTTTTATCCATACTGCGAGTGTATCTTTAAGTAAATAGATAAAACAGAGGAAAAGAACAAATGTGATAATAAGTGCTGCTATTTTCTTGAATTTATCCTTTATATTTGCTGGAATCATTGGAAATGCAACACCAAATAAAAAGAACCCTATAAATATTGAAGCATTACCCAAAGTAGCACTACCAAAAAGCACTATCTGTGAAGCAGATTTAGGTAATTCATAAGAAAATCCGAATTTATTCACCAATAGATCAGGGGCATACTGCATAAATGGAAATACAGCCGAGTAAAAAGCTACACAAAGGCCCGCTATTAGTAAGAATGATTTATTAGTAACAAGTTTTAAAAGGTCTGAAATTTTAAATTGATCTTCTTCAGACTTTTTTGTTTTTAGCTGCTTATCAATTTTAACATCAAATATTAAATAAACAATATACAAAATAGCTCCAATAGCAATTAAGGTAGCAGCAAATGTAATTGCAGTTGGAACATTTTTGTTCGCTATATCAGGAGATATTGCTGTGCCCAAAGCTGAACCCAATCTTCCTATTCCCATGTTTATAGCCATTGCCAAAGCAAGTTCATATCCCATAAACCATTTAACAACAGTTCTTGTTACAAGTACACATGTTGTTTCAAGTCCTACTCCGAAAACTATTCTACCAATGATCATAATTGTTAATCTTGTAGAAGGATCACTTGAAAACACATCAGCTGCTCCTAAAGCACTGATAATCCCCCCCAGTGTAGCAACCGAACCAAAGATAATTGCAGTAAGACGTATACCCCACTTGTCAAGTATTATGCCACCAACTATTATCATGCCAAACATATTTGCAATAGTTGTTAAACCAATCATTGTACCAAACTGGCTTGAAGTCATACCTAACTGACTTTCCATTAATGGTTTCAGTCCTGAGTAAAAGTCCTGGAACCAGTAAGTTGCAAACATCAGTGCACTAACAAGAACCAGTATAAACCAGCGCATAGGTGCCAAATCTCTCAAAGTTTTTTTAATAGTTTCTGTCATGAAATATCCTTATATTTTAATTTTTTTTTATATGCTTTGATTTGGGGTAAATAATATGAGATCAAATGATTTGAATGCATAAGAAATTATATATAAAAATAAAATAATTGTAAACATTTGAGATAGGATAATTAACAAAAAATCTTTTATATTTCAGTTACAATCACAGAAAATTTTGCCCCCTTATCTTTCCCATCGCTATAGGCTAACATCTCACCTTTGATATCTTCCATTGCTAAAGCACTTGTATGAAGGCCAAAACCTTTACTGTCTTTCTTGGTAGTAAATCCATAAGAAAATATCTTATCAAGATTTTCTTTTTCTATGCCAACCCCATTGTCAATTATCTCAATTATCTGACATTCTTTTTCCTTATCCTCAAATATATTTATTGTAATTATTTTATTCTTTCCAATTTTCATTTCCAGGGATTCTTTGGCATTTTTTAAGG
>JAUXFB010000288.1 GCA_030620255.1 Candidatus Aminicenantota bacterium
GATGACGATCAATCCCTTCAATTGAATCAAAATAATGATACTTGATTTTTCCTTTAACTATAAAATTATGATAATAAAGAGCAAGATCTGATGATATTGTGAAACCAAAAGCATAGTAATATCCATAATTCTTTAGAGTGGACTTTGCTCCTGAGATGTCATAATTACTTGAATATTTATTCATAGCGAATGAATTGAGCAAAGCAAAATCAATGTAAGCATCAGCTCTTAATCTTAAGCTAAAATCATTTGAATAAAAAGAATAACTGAAAGTAGGTCCAATTATATTTATTACAGCCAATTTATCAGAGAAGTTTGTAGAAGAGTTTTCATTCTCATCCTGAGTTGAATTATCTAAAGAAAAAGATCTTTCCTTAAAGAGTTCAAACCCAGAAGCAAACCCAAAAAAAAGATTACTCCCTTTTAAACTATTTGATGATTGTTTACTAATATCATGTTTGAAATGGCCAAATAAAGCTACCTTTGTTAAAACATTATATTCCTCGACTCCATTAGAGCTAAGATTTATATCAAAAAAAATCTCACTTGAATAAACATCCTTAATAAACCGATTGAATTTCCCAACATTTTCATATTCTGAAACATTTATTATTTCAGTTTCAAATCCAATATTTAAGTGCGTATAATTATAATCCTTTTCAAGTTCAAAACCTTTTTTTTGACCTAAAAAAAAATGAAACTCATGCCATGGAATTTTATAAGCTGTTATCGAATTCTTTCTCTTTTTTCTGTCCAGCCAATTATTTAAAGTCAAAATTGGATTGAAAATAAAAGCTAAAACATTATTTATTGCACCTGATTTTTTACTAAAATAATCACTTAATTGAAATAAAGCTTCACCAATATTTGGTCCTCCAAAAAATGTAAAGATATTATCATTTATAGAAACTACCTCTCTCCACTCCACTAAACATTCCCAATATAAAGAAGCAACTGATGTAAATATAAATGACTCCAACCAGTTATGATTATTTGATCGAGGGAAGCTATAATAAAGTGCACCTGCAAGGCCGTGAGTCCAATTCGTTGAAAACTCATTATCATCAAACCTATTTGCATCAAGAGTAAATAACCTCATTTTCTGATCTTCCCATGTTAATTTAAACTGCCAATCTTCTATCCAATCGCTATAATTAATCCAATAATTTGTTTGTGAAATTGCTAAAAGCGCATAACATTCTAGAATAGCACGGGCCAATTTTCTCTTTTTTTCTGAAACTGATGTTGTATGTAAAGGGAATTCAAAAGCATCTATATTAAAATCTGGAATATTTTCTATGTGTTTTATACTTTTAAAATTATAGAACACATTGCCATTATCAAGAAATTCGTAATTATTTCTTTTTAGACAAAATTTATAATGTTTTTTTTCTACTTTATAAAAATCATCTTTATAACAAAATAAATTAAAAAATAATACGAATAAATGTATAAAAAAAATAATCTTTCTCATTAATATATCTGTATATTGACTAATTTAAATAGAAAAATGAATATCATAATTAGTTTTTAATGTCAAATTGATTTGTATATGATTAAATTATCTTAAATCAAAAAAAACTCAAACAATTTTAATTAGCCTCAATTTCACCAAGTAGAGCCTTAGCTTCATTATGATAAAAAGATTGAGGGAAATCATCAATTAAATTTTTTAAATTAGAGATAGCAGATCCTTTTTTACCCGATTTTAACTGGATTCTTGCTATCTTTAATAAAATAAGATCTTTTGATATTTCTAATTCTTTATCAGATAAAAGTTTATTAAACAAATTAATCGCCTCTTTTCGTTTTTTCATGGCATTTAAAATTTCAGCTTCAAGTAAAATCTTTTCATCATTAACCAATTTAATTCTACTTTCAGTAGATTCATCAATAATATGCTTGGCTGTTTTAAATTCACTCTCTTCAAAATATATTGAAGCTATAAACAGATCAATTACTGAAGAAATACCTCTTCCAGATTTCAATTGCTTTAATTTTGTTAATTTTTCACCTGAACTTAGAATTTCTGAACTCTTTATACTAAATGCTTTTGCATATAACTCGTTTTCATTGGACACTGAAGCGGATTTGAAATATATAATGATTACTATAACTAAAACAACTGTAAAAAAAGCTCCTATACCAATAAATACTACTTTTTTGGATTTTTTAAATACCTCAATTACCTTCTCAACAAAATTTATAAATGGATCTTCTTTAAGGTGTTCTCTTTCTTTCCTTTTCATTTTGTTATCCTTATATTAATTTTGATATTAGCATTTTAACACATTAGTGTCAAGACACATCCAGCTTTTATAATCAATATTGCAAAATATATTATCACTTACAAAATTTTGTAAACTTTTTTATTTTCTCTATTTCAGGGAACAATTCTAAAGCCTTAGATACTACTTGAATCAAGTTTTTCTTGTCTCTTTTAGATTTGTATATCTTTATCAGCTCCAGGAAATTTTTTTCTGATTTTTTTAAAAAGAGTGCACTTAATGCATACATCTCAGCTTTGTATAACTGTTTCCTGAGGAAATATATTTTAGACATTAATGAATGAAACTCTGGCACAAAAGGATTTACTTCCAGCAAATCTTGTAGCCTTTCAAAAGTTTCTTTTATATTCCCTGAATTACACATATTTCTTATGTTACTTACTTCTAAAGAATAATTTATATTACTCTTAAATTCAAAATCGAAAATACTTTTCAAATTCAAAGGAATATCAGGTTCATTATCAACCATATAAATATCGGGAATATAATTTCTAAAAACATTAAAAAGTAAATCTTTTTTATCATTTTTTGATAAAAAATATGAGAACAAATCAATCAGTTTTTTCAAAATATGGTGAATAAAGGATCAATCGGTAGAAGGCCAACGGTTGAGAGTTTCAAAAAAAATACTGCC
>JAUXFB010000125.1 GCA_030620255.1 Candidatus Aminicenantota bacterium
CTTCAACTTTTTGTATTTCATGTGAAGTTCTGAAGCCATCAAAGAAATTTATAAATGGTACCCTTGCCTCAAGAGTTGAAAGGTGAGATACAATACCAAGATCCATTGTTTCTTGAATGGATGCTGCACCCATCAATGCCCATCCTGTATTTCTAACTGACATTACATCCGAGTGATCTCCAAAGATCGAAAGAGCTTGAGCAGCTAAAGATCTTGCTGACACATGGAATACAGCCGGGAGCATTTCACCAGCAATTTTATGTAAATTCGGGATCATGAGCAATAAACCCTGGGAAGCTGTAAAGGTTGTTGTCATAGAACCAGCTGATAATGCCCCGTGAACAGCACCCGAAGCTCCTCCTTCAGATTGCATTTCTATTACATCAAGCTCTTGTCCAAAAATATTTTTTCTTCCATGAGCTGACCATTCATCAGCCAATTCTCCCATTGATGAAGATGGTGTAATAGGATATATGGCAGCAACTTCGCTAAATGCGTATGCTACATGGGTTGCTGCTGTGTTCCCATCAATTGTTGATTTTTTGATACTCATTTTTTATCTCCTTTATTTATTATCTTATAATTAGATGATTTATAAACATTTTATAATAGAAATAATTAACATAAATCTCATTATGTGTCAAGAAAAGAGATATTTTAAAGAATCAATTTGAATTTGAAAAAGTTATTCGTATCTTAATGCTTCAATTGGATCCAGGTTTGCTGCTTTATAAGCAGGGTAGGTTCCAAAAGTTATTCCAATGAGAACACATAGGCTAACCCCGATTATTATCCAATCCATAGGTAAAGTAGGTTGTGCATTTAAAAATGAACCAGCCAGATTTCCTACGCTTACTCCAAGAACAATACCTATAAGCCCACCAAATTGGCATAATGTAATTGCTTCAATCAAAAACTGGAAAAGAATATTTCTTTTTTTAGCACCAATTGCTTTACGGATTCCGATTTCACGAGTTCTTTCTGTAACTGAAACCAACATAATGTTCATAATTCCTATACCAGCTGCTAGAAGAGCGATAAATGCCACAATTATTGCACCCAATTCTATATATTGAGTTATATTACCAACTTGCATGATTAAAGATTCATTTGAAAATATATCAAAATCATTATCCTCGCCAGCAGGTACTTTTCTTATAGTGCGCATATAACCTATTGCAGTTTCAATAGTATCGTTATAAGTTTGAGCACTATATGCCATTACAGTAATATTTACACTACGGCTATATTTTCCATATTTATTTTGAAATGTTGTTAATGGAATAGCAATAAAATTATCCCTGCTCTGTCCAAACGCCTGTCCCTGAGGTTCAAATACACCAATAATCTTTAATCTTAATCCATCTATTTTTATTTCCTGCCCGATTGGATAGATAAATTTAAATATTTTTTTTGAAACATCAGCTCCAAGAATACAGACTCTTTTATATCTTAAAAGGTCATTATTATTGATACTCCTGCCATCCGTTACTATCCATTGATTGTTTGGGAGCGCTTCAGGAGTAACACCTGTTATTTGAACATTGGGATTTGTTGATTCATATTTTGATTTGATCATTTTCCCGAATTGCCATTGCTCTGCACCAACTGATTTTGCTTCAACCAACAACTTTTTTAATCTATAATAATCTTCGATTGTAATATTCTTCCTGTTCCTGATTTTATCACTAAGTCTACCAAACCTCATTGCAGGGAATTTTTGAATTTGAAATGTATTTTTCCCGAGAGCTGAAAGTCCTTCTTCAATTGAATTCTGCAGCATTGAAATAACTGTGCTTATTGAAATAATAGAAAAAATTCCTATAACTATACCTAAAACCGTTAATAATGATCGCAGTTTATTCGCCTTTAAAGAACTTAAAGCTACTTTTACTGTTTCCCAGAATCTCATTATTCATACCTTAATGCTTCAACAGGGTCCATTTTTGCTGCTGTATATGCAGGAGCAAAACCGGCTAATATACCAGTGATCAATGAAATTATTATTGCAAGGATGACTGTATCAAATTGAATGCTTGTTGGTAAAAACTTATTAATTACCATACTTAATAAAACAGCAAGTATAAGGCCAATTAGTCCCCCAATTAGACAGATGGTTGAAGCTTCTGTGATAAATTGTGTTAAGATAGTGCGTTTTTTAGCACCAATTGCCTTACGGATTCCGATTTCTCGAGTTCTTTCTTTTACAGATACAAACATAATATTCATAATTCCAATAGCACCTACCAATAAAGATAAACCAGTTATAAGAAGCCCGGCAATCTTTATAACACCAACAACATTATTATAATTTTGTGTTAAACCTTCCTGTTGGTTTATTGAAAAATCATTTTCTTCATCATACATTAACCCACGAATTCTACGCATTATATCTTCTGCTTCCTCTTTTGTTGCTTCAACCATTGATGTGTTTTGTGCCCTTATAATAATTGCAATACTTCTATGTGAAGCTCTTTCAAAATGTTTAAAAACAGCACCAATTGGCATGTAAACCTGTTTGTCCGGGTTAAAATTACCTAATAGATTGCTGCCCTGTTTTTTAAGTATACCTACAACCTTAAATTTAATACCCCTTATTTTTATATATTTTTCTGAGGCATTATTAGACTTAAATAAATGATCAGCAACCTCTTTGCCTAAAACCACTACATTCCTTGAGCTTTTACTCTCAATTGCTGAAAAGAATCTACCTTCGTCAAAATCAAAATTTGTTGTTTTCAAATATTCATTTGTAGAACCAGTTATTAGAGTGCCTTCTACGTAATTATTGCCATACTCTACTTTTTTTACAATCCATAATGTAGGCGCAACTGCAATAGGGAGTTGAGCCAGATGTTTGAATTTTTCATAGTCTGATAATTTCAAATTTTTCCTGTTTCGCATTTTCCAGAATTCTTCATCTGAAAACCATGCCCATTTGTCAATATATAGATTATCTGAACCTAAAGAGCTTATTCCTTCTTCAAAAGCAATATCTATTCCCTTGATTGTTGTTGACATCAGTGCAACTGCACAAATTCCAATAACAACTCCTAAAGTGGTTAGAATAGCACGTGCTTTATTGGCTCTTATTGCTTTAAAAGCAATAATTAATCCCTCTTTAAACTCAAATAGGTAATTACTCATTTTTTTCATCTATCTCTATTTTACCATCCAGCAGTCTAATAATACGTTTTGCGTGTTTAGCAATATATTCTTCATGAGTGACCAGGATAATGGTATTACCTTGTTTATGAATAGCATTGAACAATAACATTATATCTCCACCCGTCTTAGAATCCAGGTTTCCTGTTGGTTCATCAGCTAAGATGATTGAAGGTGTTGTAACTAAAGCCCTTGCAATTGCAACTCTCTGTCTTTGGCCGCCGGAAAGCTCACTTGGTTTATGATGTAATCTATCTTCCAGACCAACACTTGTAAGAGTTTCTTTTGCTATTTCCTTTCTTTTTAATGAATGCATACCTGAGTAAATAAGAGGAAGTTCAACATTATGAAAAGCATTTGAACGTGGTAAAAGATTAAAGGTTTGAAAAACAAATCCTATTTCTCTGTTTCTTATCTCAGCTAGCTCATTATCGCTCATATCACTAACATTGATACCTTTAAAATCGTATTTTCCTGATGTAGGTGTGTCAAGACACCCTAAGATATTCATGAGTGTTGATTTACCAGATCCTGAAGGCCCCATAATAGCAACATACTCATTTTTATCAATTCTAAGAGAAATGCCATCTAAAGCCCGGACTTCTTCTGAACCAAGTTGATAGATTCTTGTTATATTTTCTAAATTTATAATGTTCATAATTATTTTTTCCAAAAAAATTATTTTTCCTTTTTAAAAGGGTCTTTCTTTTTTTTTACAATGATTTTGGAATCATGTTTAAGTTCTTTTGAGATTGCCCTGTATGGACCTATTACAACTTTTTCTCCTTGCTTAATGCCCTTTCTGATCTCAAGATATGTATCATCACTTATTCCAATTTTCACTTCCCTCATGTTTGCAACATTATTTTCAATAATAAAAACAACCTCTTTTGGTTTACTCTTTTTTTTCTTAACTCTTTTTGTTCCAAAATTTTCATCTTTTTTCTTATCTTCTTCTTGTTCCTGTTTTTCAGATCTTGCAGTAACGCTCTGAATTGGAACAGCAAGTACATTGTTTTTTGTCTCAGTTTCTATATCTGCATTGCATGACATGCCTGGTCTGATTTTGTTATCAAAATCTTCTAATGTTATCTTTACATCAAAATTAACCACCTCTTCTTGAGTTCCCAATCCTCTTGTTTTAGCACTATTTGCAATTTGAGCTACAACACCTGTAAATACTTTGTTATTAAAGGCATCCAGAGTGATTTTGGCTTTATCTCCAATAGAGACTAATACTACATCATTTTCATCAACTTCAACCTCAGCTTCCATTTTTGACAGATCAGCAACTGTCATTATATCAGTTCCCTGTGTAAAACCACTTCCCAGAACTCTTTCTCCCAGTTCAACATTAAGCTTGCTTATAGTACCATTCATTGGTGAATAAATTGTAGTTTTGTATAAACTTTCCATAGATTCTTTTAGAGTTGCTTTAGCCTGCTGAACAATTGCTTTTTGTGCATCCAATTGAGCTTTTGTTGAAGCTAGATTAGATTTGACATTATCCATTTCCTGTTTATTGAAGATCCCGCTTTTATAAAGTTTTTCTGTTCTTATGTAATCAGTTTTAACCAGATCCAGTTGAGCCATTTTCATCCTTAATGTAGCTTTAGCTGATTCTAAATTTGCTGTTGCTCTATCTTTCTGAGCAATATATGTATCTGGTTTTATCTTGATTAGAAGTTGGCCCTTTTTTACTGAGTCTCCTTCTTTTACAGGAAGTTCAACGATTTCTCCTGTAACCTCCGGTGTAATGATAACCTGATATTCAGGATTTATTTTACCTGTTGCTGATACAATCTGTGTAATATCCCGTTTTTCAACTGTCTCAGTCTGAACAGTTATAACTGGTTCTTTGTCTCCTTTAAAAATATTTGATAGGATTATCAAAAGAATAATAAAACCAATAATACTCAGTATTATAATTTTCTTTTTTGATTTCTTTCTTTTTGTTTTTTCCATTAAATTTCACTCCATTTTTAATTATTTTGTATTACTATATAAATACGAAACACAATAAGGTTTTGTTTCTGTTTATGAAAAGAATATTGAAGAATGTGTTATATTTTGTTATTATTTGAATCCTGGAGGATATTATGAGAATTGAAAAAAAGAGTAAGTTTGATTTGAAGGGTATAAATGGAATTGTTATCCCTGTGTTTAAAAATAGAGGTTTTGAAAGAATTATTAAAAAATATCCTGAATATGAATTTTTCATTAAGGAACACAAATTTAAAGGTAAAATTGGCGAAGAAATTGTATTTAAC
>JAUXFB010000026.1 GCA_030620255.1 Candidatus Aminicenantota bacterium
ATCATTGAAGAAGTAAGACCTGACATTATATTTCATCTTGCAGCAATAACAAATGTTGGTTTTTCATGGAAAAATCAAAAATTAACCTATGAAGTGAATTTTATTGGAAGTTTAAATATAATTGAGGCAGTAGAAAAATTCTCTTCTTCTGCAAGATTAGTTTTAATGAGTTCTGCGGAGCTTTATGGAAAAAATCAAGGACCTGTAAATGAGAACTCAGAAGTTTCTATACAAAATCCATATTCTTTATCAAAATATTCAATGGAATTATTGGGAGATATTTTTGTGTTATCAAAAAGCCTCAACATTATAAAAATAAGGGCTTTTAATTTTACAGGCCCTGGTCAGGATAAAAAATTTGTATGTTCTGATTTTGCATATCAAATCGCTCAAATCGAAAAGGGGGAAAAAGATCCTGTTATAAAGGTTGGAAATCTCTCTGTAAAAAGAGATTTTTCTGATGTAAGGGATATAGCGAAATATCTTAGTATAATTAGTAAGAAAGGTGAGACAGGTAAAATCTATAATTTGTGTTCAGGCCATTCTTATTCTATAGAAGAGATACTTGAGATTTTACTCGAATTTTCAGTAAAGAAGATCAAGATCATTGTTGATAAAAATAAGTTCAGACCCTCTGATATTCCGGTTCTTTCGGCTGATTGCACATTGTTGAGAGAAAAATTTGATTTATACCCTGATATTAGAATAGAAAAAACTCTTCTTGATCTTTTAAATTATTGGAGAAAGAGTGGGACCTGACCCCTTAAGAATTCATATTGTAATAGATAAATTTAATACAGGTGGGGGTATTGAACATATTTATCAAATTTCAAAAGGCATAACAAATGTAAATTTTGGAATATTTGCAGAAAATGGCAAAACAAAAGATAAATTTAAGGGCTTGGATAATGTAAAAATTTATGATAAGGGATTTAACCCTGAATATGTACTTGAGAAAAGACCTGATATAGTTCATATCCATCATTTAAGGCCATTGCTCTCTTTTTTGAAGAATCCTTTTGCAAAATATAATATTCCAATAATCTTTACTGCTCATGGGTTACACATCCATAAGTATGAATTTTCAAAAAGCCTGAAAAAAAGGCTTAAATATTTTTTAAGGTTTAATCTTGAAAAGAATGTTTTAAAAAAGATAGATAGAGTAATTGCAGTTTCAAAAGAGGATACTATATTTCTTCAAGAGAAGTACAAATTGAAAAATGTTACTTATTTGACAAATGGAATTGATTTTTCAAAAATTAATATTTCTAATAGATCTAAGATCGATTTAAGGGAAGATATAAATCTTTGTATGGACCATTTTTTGTTTGTAACAGTTGCAAGATTTGATTACCAAAAGGGATATGATGTTTTGATCAGAGCAATATATCTTTTGAAAGATTTTATTAAAAATAGAAAAGTTAAATTTATTTTTGTTGGAAAAGGTGATAAATTTGAAGAAATGAAGAAATTATCAGAAAAATTGTCAGTTTCCGAATATATCTATTTCTTTGGAGAGAGAAAAGATGTTTATAATATAATAAAATGCAGTGATTGCTTTATTCTACCTTCAAGATGGGAGGGTCTGCCAATTGTTTTAATAGAAACTGGGTTTTTAAAGGTGCCAGTTATTGCATCAAATACTTATGGTAATAGAGAGATTATAAGGAAAAAAAATGGAGTTCTCTTTGAAAATCAAAACATAGAAGATCTAACTGAAAATATCAAAAAAGTTATTGAACATAAGAATTATTTAAATGAATATTCAGAAAATTTATTCCAGGAAGTAAAAAAAAATTATAGTATTGAAAATATGATTTCAGGAATTAAACAGATATATTTTTCTTATAAAAAATATTAAACCCAAGAACTTAGAATTAATAAAGCCCTATATTTTTTAAGTATATTGTCCCCTGTGTTCCTGAAAATGCGTTTGCATTATTTATTGAAAAGAATATTGAGCTTATATTATTGAGCCCGGGGGCTGCTTTATTTCCAAAAATCACATAGAATTTTTTAAATGGGATTTGGATTTTTTTCCACTCTTTATCAGAAAGAAATGAGTGCCTGTACCATGTTTCAGAGCTCTTTGTTTTGGTTCTGAACTCAATCCAGAATCTCATTTTCTTATTTGATCTGGTTTCGAATAGGAATCCTTTAAATCTTGAAAGATTGAATCTATTCCTATTTGATATTACAGACCAGAAATCCTTTTTTTCTCTTTCTTTTTTTAAATTAAACTTGAAAGTTGTAATTAATTCTCCTTCTGAATTTCTATTATAAGTAAGATCACCCATTGAAAGTTTATTATTTTCTATTTTGAAGAATCCTTCTCTGTTAAACAATAATTTCCTTAAATTAGGTTCAATCTTTTCTTGAAATGTTTTTCTATATCCAACAAAGAATGGATTTGTGAAAATCCATGGAATTTTATTAAATTTATTATTAGTTACAAATATTTCTGCTCTATAAACGCCTGGTTTTTTTACAGGGATTTCCAATCTATGTTTTAAGTTGTTCTGAAATTTTTTATATACTTTCCCATCTTTTTTTATAATTATGTTTGTTTGAAAATTAAAGGGCAATTTAACAATAATTTTACCATATATTGAATCTGTGCTGCTTCCCATTTCTATTCTTTCTCTATTTGAAGTTATAAAATATGTTTCAAATCCATTTGCAGTAGCAATTGATTCTATAACACTGAAAAAGGCGCCTTTTCTTAAAGAAGATATGATTATTGATGCTGATTTGTATGGGTCTTTTTCTATTTCTTTGTCTATTTTTACATAAATGTTAAAGATCTTAAACATTGCTCTATAAGATGGAAAATTAAGTTGGAAATTTTTGGATATTGGTAATTTAGCATGGCAGTCAAGTGCATAAATAGCATAATATTTTCCTGTTGAACACAGGGAATCAAGTTTCCTGATATTTTCTTCTGGATATTGGATTGTTTTCATAAGTGCATAACTTGAATTAAAAATATATTGAAGCGGAAATGAAAGTAAATTCAGTATACTTGTCTTTCTTGCACTACTGTAAGAGTTTAAAACCTCAATCCCGGTAAAGTCTTTAATATCCCAGTCTGTCCATGGTATTTTATCATCAAACGGATGAGATATAAAACATACACCATCATCATCTATAACTTCATTTATGGCTTCCTGTGGTTCCGGGGGGAAGATATAATCTGGAATTTTGTAACCAACTGCAGCTAAATGTCCTGAATTAAGTGAAAATTCAGAGCCTCCAATTAGAAGTACATTGTTTAACCAGGAAGTGGATCTTGAGGATTTAATATTTGGTTCTCCATGATCTGTTAATATTACAAAATCCAGTTTTAGCTGGGAAGCAGCTTTTGTTATATCATCTATAGTGCCTTTTCCATCAGAAAAGATTGAATGCATGTGATAAGTGCCTTTTTTATAAAATGATTGTAATGGGTTCATGTTTATCTCTTTGTGATATAGGAAAATGGAAAAAATTGTAAGAATTGTTATAATTATCAAACTGATAAGAATATATTTTATTATTTTTTTATATTTTTTCATCTTTTATTTCCTCTTAAAAGTGTTACATTATAACAATACATAGCAAAAAAGACAAGAATCATATCTTTTGTCTGTTGACATAATTTTAATAATTTCTTATTATATAAAGAATCATTGAAAAAGGAGGAATATAATGAAAAAATATGATGTGATTATAATTGGTGGTGGACCTTCAGCTATAATATCTGGTGTCACTGCTATCAAACAAAGCAAGGGTAAAAGTTTTTTAATGATCAAAGAAGATGAAAAAGGCTTGGCCCCCTGTGGAATACCTTACATATTTCATGATCTTGGAGATGTATCAACAAATGAAATGGGACCAAAACCTTTTGTGAATGCTGGTGGCGAAGTTTTGATTGACCATGTTAATAATGTAGATACGAAAAACAAAAAGATAGAAACTGATAAAGGTGAGACTTATGAATATGAGAAACTTGTATTTGCAACCGGTTCTGTTCCAATTGAACCAAAATTTATACAGGGATATGATCTCGAGGGTGTAGAGTATATTAAAAAGAGATATGATTATATTAAGGATTTAAAAGTTAAAACTGATAATGCTAAAAAGATTATCATAATTGGTGGTGGGTTTATTGGTTGTGAATTTGCTGATCAGTTAGTAAAATTCAAAGATAAAGAAATATCTTTAGTTGAGATGCAAGAACACTGTTTATACCAGGCTTTTTCACCTGATATTGCACAACAAGCGGATGAAGTCCTGGAACATGCTGGTATTAAAGTATATATAAATTCAAAAGTTAAAAAGATTATTGGTGAAAATGGAAAAGCAACTGGGGTAGAACTTGATAATGGTTCAATTTTCAATGCAGATCTTGTAATATGCTCAATAGGATATATACCAGATACAAAACTTGCTAAAGAAGCTGGAATTAATATTAATAAAAATGGTGCTATTAGTGTTGATAATTATCTAAGAACAAGTGAAAAGGATGTTTTTGCTGTAGGTGATTGTGCTGGAACAATAGGTTTTATAACTGGTAGGACTGATAATGTTATGCTTGCTTCAACTGCAACAGCAGAAGCAAGAGTTCTTGGATACAACCTGTTTAATATAAAACTTTTAAGAAATTTTGGTGGAGTATTATCAGTTTTTTCAACTGAATTAAATGGAAAAGCCTTTGCCTCAACTGGAGCTATTGAACAAACTGCTAAACAGGCGAACGTCTCTTATGTGATCGGAGAATTTCAAGCTGTTGACCGTCATCCAGCAGCCATAGAAGATAGCTCAAAACTTTTTGTAAGACTGATTGTTTCTCCAGGAGATGGATCAATTATAGGAGGAGAATTAGTTGGCGGTAAATCAATTGGAGAAATGATCAATATAATCAGTCTGGCTATTCAAAAATCTGTAACAGTGTATGAATTTGTATCTTTTCAGGTTGGTACTCATCCTCTACTTACAACAGCACCTACACAATATGTATTAATAAAAGCAGCAGAGAATGCTATTGCAAATATAGAAGCAAGCAGGAACTAAAAAAAATCATATCATATTAAATAAGTTATCAAAAATGAATAATGAAGCTAATTATCGTTAAAGCTGCGCCGGCTGGAGTTTACATTGCATTCAGCATTGCTCTTTATATCTGGCATGTGGCCACATCAATACTTGGTGTTTTTATTGCCGACTATTTCGATATCAGTGATTTCATTCCAGACATAAAAGATGATTTAAAAAAAATGAGCATATGCTCATTTATAGCATTATCTCTATTTCTTTCAGTACTCTATATCGCTCAACACCCATGGATATTTCCAATTTATGTTTTACTTTTCTTTTTTTCTCTAAAAATTGCCTATCTGGATTCAAACCAGGGTTTTTTGTTTACTATACTTGGAACTAATATAGCGGGAATGGTTGGTTTTATTTCCATTGTTAAATGGATAAATTTGAAAGGCATATTTTTTCTATACTTGATTTTCTTCATTGCCTTTTTAATTTTATATCAAAAAAATCAAAGGAAAAGACGTCAATGAAATCGCAATTAATCAAAGAACTTATTGCACCTCATTTCAACAAAATCCCTAAGATGAAAAAAGGATTATGATCAGGGGACCTCTTCTGAAAAAGTGAAAAATAAAAAATATATTGTCAGTGCCTGCCTTATCGGAAAGAACTGCAGGTATGATGGTGATAACATGCTGAATAAAAGGGTGGTTGATCTTCTTGACAAACAGGATTATATTTCAGTTTGCCCTGAAGAACTCGGAGGATTGAAAATTCCCCGCCCTCCTGCTGAAATTGTTTCAATTAAACCCGGTGAAAACATCCCGTCTGAAAGGAGGGTTTTAGACAGAGACAAAAAGGATGTTACCTGTTTGTTTAATGAAGGCGCAAAGAAAACCCTGGAAATGTTAAGATCAAATGGAATTAAGACTGCCATTTTAAAAGATAAAAGCCCATCCTGCGGGAGCAGGTTCATCTATAGCGGAGATTTTTCCGGAAACCTGGTTGAAGGTACAGGTATAACAGCAGCTCTTTTACAAGAGAACGGTATAACGGTCCTTGATGAAAATAATTTTGAAGAAAAACTAGAATTAAAATAACCGGACATTTATTCTTTACAATCTTTTTTATTTATTAAAGTAAAAAAGTTAAGAAACATATTAATTGAGTTATTTCCAGTATGAGAGCTTTTGTCTTTTTTTACTTTTTACTTTCTACTGTCAAGTCCTGACCTTAAGCTCCTATAATACGAAAGTAGAATCATCACAAAAAACTACATCCACTCCTTCAATTGAAGCCAGCTTTCGAAATTCTACACCATTACTGACACTAAAAACCCATAATTTTAAATTTTTTTTTGTGCAATAATCAATCAGTGAATTTGAAAGAGCAGATTTATGAATACAAATTCCTCCATCATTTTTCTCTAGCAATGATATCAGAATCTTTGGAATTTGATATAAAATCACAGAATGCTTGTATCCGACGTCATATTTTTCCGATGATTTGGTTATTTTTTTTTCACCAATTATTACAAATGTTGATAGTCTGAAAACAAAGTTCCTCAATATAAAGGCTAAAAGCTTCCCGAATGACCCATATTTTATCAGATTCCAATGAGATAAAATAAGGGGTATTTTTTTTGTAAGTTCACCAATTCTGATCAGAACTTGGGGAATCCACGATATGAAAATAACCGAATTTTCCAAATCATATTTCCTGACGAGCTCGATATGTTCTTTTTCATATCCGTAATCCTTTATATCAATGCATAACTTTTGTTCTTTATTTTTCCTTTTATAAAAAATGCTTAAAATTTCTTCAAATGATAGAAACTTTTCTCCGTTTTTATATAAAATTTTTAAAAGTTTCGCATCCTCTTGGTTTATTACCAAGTTTGGGGATGTCGTTTCTTTTCCAAGTTTCGGGTCATGATATACATAAATTGTTTTATCTTTAGCAACCCTTGTGTCAATTTCAATATAAGGAATATCAGTTTTTATTGCCAACTTTAAACCGCTTAAAGTATGTTCATATTCCGCAAAGCCACGCAACCTGTGACTTAATAATTTTTTAATTAGCATTACTATTCCTATTTTTAAATTTTATCTTTAAATTGTCAAATATGTATGCCTGTACCCAAGCGCCTTAAGTGTGAGTAAAAGTGCATGTGCAAGTTACTCTTCTACTCATCCACTCATCCACTCATCCACCCATTCACCCATTTACACATTACTTCATCATTCCTAGTTCATTATTCATTATTCGATATTCCACTTTTTCCTTTTTCCTTTTTAATTTTTCCCTCTAACCTCTTGCCCCTAACCTCGATTTCTTTTCTATGGCTGATCCTGATTATTAATATAATAAGTTCTTTATCATTAAAATTGTACAAAATCCTGTAATCTCCAACCCTAAAACTCCATAGAGTTCCATCTTTCCCTTTTAAGGGTTTTCCCTTGCTAGGATTGAGGAGTAATTTTTCCTTTATTGCCTTTAATATTCTTAAAGATTCTGATTCACCGATTTTTTTCAGATCCCTCTTTACTGACCTCTTAAAATAAAGTTTATACAACTATACTCTCCAATTAAAATCCGTTTTTAATTCATTGAGAAATTCCTCTTCTTTTAGAATTTTATCAGAAGGATCTTTGAAGCGGTCAATTGCTATTTTATATTCAGCCCATTCTCCAATGTACATTTCAATTGCCTCTTTAATTATCTCTCCCTTTTTTCTGTTTCTCTCTTTAGCTATTGAATCTATAATATCTGCGATATTTATAGGTAACCTTGTAGATATGGTTTTTGTATCAGACATGTTTACCTCCCGAACATAGTATACATTGTAAACAATAAGTTTTCAACTGTTTTAAAGTTTTATTTTTAAAGTTATATTAATTGAGTTATTTCCCGTACGAGGGCTTTTACTTTTTACTTTCTACTTTTGCCTTTTACCTTTTTACTTTGTTACTCTTCACTCATTCACCCATCTACCATTCACTGTTTTGCTGATTGCTGAATGCAGTGAACAGAAGTCAGGAGACAGTAGACAGTAGCTGTGATTCAACTCAAAACTTAGAACTCAAAACCCAAAACTATTTAATTTTACTTCTTCCACATCCACCCATCTACTCATTCACCCATCTACCCATCCACTAAATAAAACTTTTGTGTTGACAGAATATGAATTAAGCCTTAAAATAGCAAAAGTGAAAAACGTTATATCATCAAAATCGGTTATTATTTATGCTTTGATAGCAAATTTTATTATTGCAATTGCTAAGTCTATTGTTGCATTCTTAACTCATTCATCAGCAATGATTGCTGAATCTATCCATTCTCTTGCAGATACTTTAAATCAGATCTTTTTATTGATAGGGATGAGGAGAGGAAGAAAAGAACCTGATACTTTACATCCTTTTGGGTTTTCCAGTGAATTATATTTTTGGTCATTTATTGTTGCAATTATGATTTTTACAGTAGGTGCAATTTTTTCAATATATGAGGGTGTACATAAACTCATGCACCCTGCTGAAATAAAAAATATCAATTATGCTTTTGCTGTTCTGATTTTTTCATTGATAGTTGAAAGTTGTGCTTTTTTTAGAGCATTTCGAAAAGTTAATAGAGAAAAAGGGGAAAATAAAATAATAGGTTATCTAAGAAAAACAAAAAAATCTGAACTGATCGTTGTGTTTTTAGAAGACCTTGCTGCAATAACAGGATTAAGCATTGCATTAATTTTACTTTTTTTAGAATATCTTACTGACATTTTAATATTTGATGCAATTGCTTCAATAGTAATAGGAACACTTCTTGGTGTAGTTGCATTTTTTCTTGGCAATGAAACAAAATCTCTATTGATTGGTGAGAGTGCAGACCGGAAAAAAATTGAGTATATATCTCAAATTTTTAGAAATGAGGAAAGTATAAACAGGCTTATTCAAATAAAATCACTTCAGCTTGGGCCAGAAGACATTTTGATCGCTGTTAAGGCTGAATTTAACAATAGATTAAATTCAGTTGAGATCAGTAATCTGATAAATGGAATTGAAAAAGAGATAAG
>JAUXFB010000069.1 GCA_030620255.1 Candidatus Aminicenantota bacterium
ATCATAAACTTCAATTTTTTTATCTCCACCAATAACAATAGCTTTTAACATTTTTGAACCCATAACCGCTCCAGAGCCACCTCTACCAAAATGTCTATTACAATCTGTTCCAATATTTGCAAGTTTCACCCTATTTTCACCAGCTTGACCTATTGCAGCAATACGAGTATTAGGATATTTTGCTTTTAAATTTTTTTCAGTTTCAAATTCTCCTTTTCCCCATAAAATTGTAGCATCTTCAAATTTTACTTTATCTGAGGTGATATAGAGATAAACAGGTTTTTTGCTTTTACCTGTTATAATTATATAATCTAATCCTGCTCTTTTTATTTGAGGACCTAAATGCCCACCAACATGTGAATCAAGAAAAGTACCTGTTAAAGGTGATTTTGTTACAAATGTCGAACGAGCGGATGTTTGCACTAAAGTCCCTGTAAAGGGACCGGTTATAAAAATTAATGGATTTTCAGGCGAAAATGGATCCTGAGTAATTAAATCCATATCAATTAATAATTTTAATCCTAGTCCTTTACCCCCAATAAATCTATTAAAGTTTTCCTCATCTGGGGTTTCAAAAGAAAATTTCTCTTTTGTTAAATCAATTCTTAAATATCTATTCATATAACCTTTCATAAAGACCTCTCAAGATTAATATTACTTTTATTGTAATATTTTATTCCTCCTTTTAAGAACATCAAGAACATCAACCAAAATAGAAAATCCTGTTTCAATCTTTCCTGCACCAGGACCCTGAATCATTATTTCACCCAATAGATCTGTTTTAAAAATCAATGCATTCGTAGCATTCGAAACATTACTCAATGGCTCTTTCACTGACAATTTTACAGGTTTTACTTCTGCGAATATTTTCCCATCTTCAATTCTTGTCTGCCCTATTAATTTATATCTATATCCTTCTTTTAAACTCTTTAATACATCTTCTCTTGTGATTTTCGTAATACCTTCTCTATAAACATCTTTAAGCTTTAAATTGCCTCCAAATACAACATTTGAAAGTATTAAAATTTTTGCAAGAGCATCATAAGCTTCAACGTCAGCAGTTGGATCAGCTTCTGCATATCCAAGCTTTTGAGCTAATCCAAGAGCTTCATCATATGTTAATCCATCTGTTTCCATTTTTGTAAGAATAAAATTTGTTGTACCGTTTAAAATACCTTTAATTGATTTAATAGTGTCACCTAATAACGTATTTTCAATAAGATTAAAAATCGGGGTTCCACTCATAACAGTGCCTTCAAATTTAAGATGAACATTTTCGGAATCCGCAAGCTCTTTTAATTCTTTATAATACAAGGCAATCGGGCCTTTGTTAGAAGTAACAACATGCTTCCCCATCATCAAAGCAGTTCTTATATAAGAGGTAGCAGGCTCTCCACTCTTTATATCAGTATATGATACTTCAACTGTAATATCTGCATCTGTTTTTTTTATTATATCTACAGCGCTAAGATTATTATATTTTTCTGATTCTTTGTTTAAATCACTTAATTTTCCATCTTTTTCTAAAACATTTAATAAAGTTGATATATTTATTCCATTTTTATCTATTAAATTTCCTTTATTAATATCGGATACCGCAATAATTTTAGGAATAAAACCGTATTTTTTAAACAAAAATTCTTTTTTATTATTCAAAATTTCTAAAAAACCCTGACCAACTGTTCCGCAACCTATCAATTCAATTTTAGTCTCCATTTCATTTTCTCCTTTCAATTATGATACAATTATACATTATAGTATAGCAGGGAAGAAATTCTTCCCTGCTATTACTTTTCAAATTTCACAAACCATCTGTTGTCTCTTGCAGGTGGTTTGCATTCAATAACACAGTTACTTAATCTTACAATCAAAAGCTTTGTAAAAGAAAATAAATCCACCGTGAGCACCGGAAGCATCGTTCTCAAGTCCAAGATCTTTTTTAAAATGCTCACCAGGAGACCAGTATCCAACAGAAGCACCTACTGTAAAAAGATTTCTTATATTGTATGTTCCAAAGAAGGAAAGCTCGTTACCCATAGCTTTATAAGTCTGATTTTCCTGTAATTTATTTCTACTATAGCTCCAATATGTTGCCCTGAGGGAATATTTATCTGTTGAATAACCTACATAAGCATCAAATACATTCAAATTTGTCATTGTTGCATTCCAATCAGCAATGCATGAGAAACCATATCCTGTTGTCATAAGATGAGCAGGTCCTAATCCAGGCCACCATTTGTAAAAGCCATTTGTAAATGGACCTTCAATAATCCCAGAGTATGTTTCATAATCATTTGTATTTGGATCATCTCCAGAAAAAATGTTATAATTCACACCGAAAAATAGACCTTTTTTGGTTGAAAATTGTAATCCACTGAGAAAACCATACCCTTTGTATTTTAGATCACCTGTCTTATTACCTGACATTTTAACATATTCAACCTTTCCTGAGAATGATTTAGTAGGAGCAAATTCAGCTCTAATTCCAGTATATAATGGTTTGTCATTATCCTGCCATCTATAAAAAATATAGGGAGAAACCTTATATTTTCCACCTGAGAGTTTGATTGTTGGATAAGCTCCAAAAATTTGAATACTTGATTCTACTTCATCTCTTGGATTTAATTCTGTTTGAGTTCCATTATAATATATTTCTGCAATTCCTCCTCCCTGATATGGTCTTTTATAAAAAAGATCAAAATCAAAAGTTTTTCCTGTTGTATAAAAATTTGCCCCAAGGGTTCCATCTTCACCACCATCAAAAGCAACAAGTCCATCTCCATAAAGAAATTTTACCTTTCCAAGCTTAACACTAAATGGACCTATAAGTTTATCAACATTTATATATCCTTGAAGCATAGTTGCTCTTGGATCTTCTGGAACACCCCAGACTGGGTGTTGACCAAATTGTCCCCATGTGCCAAGACTTGCAAATAAACTTACTCCATTTCCGAAATCTGCATTAAGGTGAAAATCCAAATGCATATAATCAAAGTCATCTTTATCATTTGTAGTCTTGTTAAAATCAGAATTTTTCCAGAAAATATGGTAATCGTAAAGAGCAGCTCCTCCTGTTATTTTTATTTTGTTTTTCTGCGTTTCATCAGCATGTAATAAATTCAACATGAAAAATGACACAACAAAAACTAATAGAACCGTAAATACTTTTTTCTTCATTTTATAACCTCTTTTTTTATTATTTATTTGGCGGTGTAGGTTTTAAGACACCATTCTTATCTCTCATTAAAGGATAAGGCTGTTTTGGTAAAGGAGCACCAGGAGTTTCTATTACAGATGTTCCATATTTCCAGTCTGAAGGACAAATTGCGATATATCTTGCATAACCTCCTGTTCCACCCTCAGGTTTAGCAAAACCAATTGAGATAAGAGCACCAGCTTCTGGAACTTTATCTAAATTAGTTACTCCTTCTGCCTGACAGAAATTGTTGTGTAATAACCATACCTCTCCATCCAGTTTTGGAGTTGTATCAGTATCAAGTGGCTCATGGCCATGAAAAAGAATCTTTCTTTCTAGATGCAAATATTTTAATGCATCTAATTTAATCCCTGGAAACTTGCTTGTATTAAATTCTTTTACATTACTCCATTTTTTAGACCAATCAGAACGAATCATAACAACCGAACCTTCTGGAATTGGACCATATTTTGCTTCCCATGCTTTAATATCCTGCACTGTACAATGATAATCTGACTTTTTTACAACTTTTTTATGAGTATCTATTACAACCAAAGGCCTAATCGCATATGTAGCAGGAAGATCACTTATTGTAGCTCCATATTGATAAAAGTGAGCTGGAGGATCAAGCTGAGTTCCTAATTGATCTGTGCAAAGATAATATCTTGTGATTTGAAAACCATGAGTTTTATATGTGAACTCTGTTCCTTTTGTAACATAACCAGGTACATCTTGCCCGGCAACACCCGCTTTAACCACGGAATTACCAAATCCATACCAAACAGGAATTGTTCCATTAAAAGAATGAGTTAAATCAACATATTTTGCATTCTTGAAATACTTATTATAAGCATTCCATAAATCTGATTTTGCTGGCATATTAGCGCTTGTAAAAGCAAGCAAAACAAACATAATAACAAAAACACTTAAAAATTTTTTCATACTTACCTCCTAAATTTTTTAAATTGATTAAATTGATTAAATTTACAACAAATACTTAGCTATGTCATTTTTATACCTCCTTAAAATTTTAATCTAACTCTTCTTTTATCTCTTTAACATATTTTATTAATTTTTTTGCATACTTTTTTATCGTATTATTATCAAATCTTGTTTTGCTTCCTGAAACACTTATTGCACCATAAAAATCATACTTCTTTATATTCAATGGAACTGCAGCACACATCAAACCATCTTCATATTCCTCTTTATCAATGCTATAACCTTTTACCTCTATTTCTTTTAAATTCTCAATTAATTTTTTTGAAGACATTATAGTGTTTCTGGCTATCTTTTTAAATCTTATTTTTGATATATGATCTAACATTTCTTGTTCTGGTAAATTTGCTAACATAGCTTTACCAAGAGCAGTACAATATGTAGGTATTTGTGCTCCAATAAAAGTGCTAATCTGAAGATGTCTTGAGCTTTCTATTTTATCAAGATAAATAATTTTATTTGCATATAATTCAGCAAGGTTAACAGTTTCATTTATTTCCATTACAAGTCTATTTAATATAGGATGAATTTTATCTATTATGTTCTTTTTGATAAATACCTTATTTCCTAACTCAAAAAGTCCCATACCTAAGGTATATTTTACATCTTTCTTTTCTACAATATTCAAATCAATTAAACTATTAAGTAATCTATACAAAGTTGTTTTATGAATTCCTAATTTTCTACTAAGATTACTTAAACCAATACCATTTTCTTCATCAGCAAGAGTAAAAAGGATCAAAAAAGCTTTTTTAACCGACTTGCTAATGTGTTTCATTATCCGCACCTCCTTTTTAATTATCACAACTTTCATTATCACTACTAAAAAAAAAATTGTCAAGCATTTTTTTAATTTTATTTTGAAAAAATAAATTTTTATAAAAAAATTTTCTATAATCAAAAAACCATCCATTATATAAAGCTTGCAATAAGTATAACTGAAAGCAAAAGGGGCATAATCCATTTGATAACAAAACTCCAGATTCTTTTTAATTTAAATATTCTCCCACATTTTTCAATTTCATTTATAGCACTATTAGTACCCCATACATATCCAACAAAAATAGTAATCAATAAAGCGCCAAACATATAACCATAAGTTCCAAATATAAGATCTACAACATCAAGAAAAGGCTTTTTAATAACAGGAAGTGAACTAAAAAAATTAGAGCCTCCCTGAGAAAGTATAGATGGAATCCCAATAAATATAATAAATAAACCTACTATATAAGCAGCTTTTTTTCTTGCCCATTTTCTGGTATCAACACAATATGCGACTACTACCTCTAAAAGTGAAATGGTAGACGTCAAAGCTGCAACAACTAAAAGTAAGAAAAATAAAAATCCAAATATTGCACCTCCGGCTATCTTTGAAAAAACCAAAGGAAGAACAATAAAAACAAGAGGAGGGCCTTCAGTTGGTACCATGCCAGGAACTGCAAATAGAGTTGGAAATATAATAAGACCTGCCATCAAAGCAACAATAGTATCAAGTGAGACTATCCAAAATCCAGCGGAAACAAGGCTCTCTTTTTTTGAAAGGTAGCTTCCATAAGTAAGCATAATTCCAATACCAACAGAAAGAGAAAAGAATGCTTGAGTTATGGCTAATAGTACTGTATCCCATGTAACTTTAGAAAAGTCAGGTTTTAGAAAAAAATTAAGACCCTCAGATGCTCCTTTAGCGGATACAGATTTTATTACCAGATAAATTAAAATTAAAAGCAAAATAGGCATAAGAGACTTAACTGTTTTTTCAATTCCTTTACTAACACCTTTTGCAACAATTAACACAGTAATAAAAATAAATATGAAAAAAAGCAATATAATAAGGCCTGTATTTGAAGAAAAACTTGCAAACATTCCTTTAACCATTTCTGTTGTAAGTGATTTAGAGAAGTCTCCTTTTAATGCTTTAAAACTATAACCAAGAGTCCAGCCTGCAATAACTGTATAATATGATAAAATGACAGTACATGTAATAACACCAGCGACTCCCAACAAATGCCAGCCGCTATTTGGTTTCAATCTTTTAAATGCACAAACAGGTGCTCCTTTAGCTGCTCTCCCAATTGAAGTCTCAGCAAGGAGAAGTGCTAATCCAATCGTAAAAACAGCGGATAGATAAATTAAAACAAAGGCAGCACCACCATTCATACCTGTTAAGTAAGGAAATCTCCATATGTTTCCAAGACCAATAGCAGAACCTGAAGCTACTAAAATAAAAGTAAATTTTGAGCTCCAGCTTCCTCTCTTATTCAAATCATTATCCATTATAATTAATCCTCCTCAAATTATATTAATAATTATACTTACATTGTACTTCCATAAATTTTATAAAAACCTTTAAATAATCCCACAGCCTTGTGCTTTAAGTTTTTTTCTACTTTTTTTTTGTTTTGTTTCACTTATCGCACCATCTGTTTTATTATCACAACTAAAAAATAAATTGTCAAGCATTTTTTTATTTATTATCATTTAAAATTTAAAAATGTCATATTTAATTACAAATATATACATCAATATTAGTTTTTTTCTTATAAAAACGAAAAATTTAAACTGAAATTAAATAATTGTTTGATCTAAATTAAAAACATGTATTCTATTTCTTCCAAGTTTTTTTGCCTGATATAAAGATTTATCTGCTGATAAAATCAACATTGACTTGTCATTCTCTTTAGAAGGAATTAAAGTTGCAATTCCTAAACTCA
>JAUXFB010000018.1 GCA_030620255.1 Candidatus Aminicenantota bacterium
AAACTTAAACTCAGACTCAAACTTAAGCTTATACTCAAACTTAAACTGATAAAGGAAATACTATTCAACCATTCAACCAATAAACCAGTCAACTATTAGTCCAATCAACCATATCGAAACTTATTTAATAAAAATGTGTTTGTTATTGACAAAATCGTATATTTTTTGTATTATTAGAATTTATTGGAGGAAATTAGTATGGCAATTCATAAATCTGCAATTAAGAAATATAAAAGAGATGAAAAACTGAGAATGATTAATAAAATGAATCGCTCAAAGATGAGAAATAAAATAAAATTGTTCAAGAAAAAAATAGATTCAAATGAATTTGAAGAAGCAGGGAATATATTTCCAAAGGTTATTTCTATTATAGATAAAACTGTTATAAAAGGTACAATTCATAGAAAAACAGGAGCAAGGTATAAATCCAGATTGAACAATTTATTAAAGAAGTCAAGTGCAAAAGCTTAATTCTTTATGAATCTCCCAAAAGATTACATCTCTTATAATCAGATAAGACTTTATAGAGATTGTCCTTTAAAATATTATTTTACATATATTGAAAAAATCAAAACTCCAATAAATGATAAAATTCTTTTAGGAACTGTTTTTCATTATGTAGTTGAATATTACTTAAAAAAGAAAATAGAAACTAAAGAACCTGATAATGGTAAGATTAGGGGTGTTTTTTTAGAAGAATTTGAATTAGAAAAAGGTGAAAATGAAGTAGTCTGGACTAGTTCTTGTGATGAAGTAAAAAAAAGGGGAATTGCTTTTGTCGAATATTTTTTCAAAGAGATGGCTAGTTTTATTGATCCTTTAATGGTTGAGACGGAATTAGAAGTTGAGTTGCCAAACAGAGGTGTGAATCTAAGGGGTATAATTGATTTAGTTGAAAAAGACTTTAGTATCACAGATTTTAAAACTACAACTTCAAAGTGGTCTAAATCCAGAGTAGACTCCTCTTATTTGCAGATACTTATATATAAATATTTGTTTGAAAAATCTTTTTGCAATACAAGCCCTGAAGTGAAATTCAAGATCATTTATTCAAAAAATCATAAGAAGGTAAATCATCAAGAAATAAATATAAAACCTAAAAAAGATGATATTGAAAAAATGTTAGAAATTATTGATCATGTTATTGAGAATATAGATAATGCTTTATTCTACAAAAATGAAACCTATATGTGTAATTTTTGTGAATTTAAATATATATGTAAGAATTTTAAGTTAGTAAAGAGAGATGAAAAGGTTATATAGATCAAAAAAAAATAGAATGATAGCAGGGATTTGCGGTGGTATTGGTGAATATTTTGATATTGATCCCACTCTTGTAAGAATTATATATGTAATTGTATCTGTTTTTAGTATTGCTTTTCCTGGAATTTTAGTTTACTTGATTTTGTGGGCTATAATTCCACATTCCATAAAAGATTAAATTTCTTCATAAGGTTTAAAAAAAGTTAAAAAAAACTTGACAATATTGTTTATTTGTATAAACTTAAACTTAATAAAAAAAGGAGAAATTATGCAGATTAAAGTTGAGTCCAGTCATTTAAATGGTATAAATGTTATTGTTCCTGAGGTGTTTGGAGATGATAGAGGTTTTTTTATGGAAACTTTTAGATCTGATCAGTTTAAAGAATTGGGATTGCCAGATAGATTTGTCCAGGATAACCATTCTAAATCAGCAAAGAATGTAATAAGAGGATTACATTTTCAATGGGAGCCACCTATGGGCAAATTAATGAGGGTAACATATGGGGAAGCATTCCTTGTTGCTGTTGATATTAGAAAAGGTTCCCCAACTTTAGGAAAATGGTTTGGTATAGAGGTGTCAGCAGAGAACAAAAAACAGGTTTGGGCTCCATCTGGATTTGCTCGAGGATTTTGTGTTCTTTCTGATTACGCAGAAATCCAATATAAATGTACTGGAATTTATAATAATAATGCTGAATCTGGGTTTTTATGGAATGACCCTGATATTGGAATAGAATGGCCCATAGATAACCCAATTCTTTCAGATAAAGATAAAAAAGCTCAAACTTTTGCACAATGGTTGGAAAAGGTAGAATCAAATAATTTTAAATATTAACAAAAAAGGAGTGATATAGATGAAAATACTTATTGCAGGTGGTGCAGGATATATTGGTTCTGTGATGATACCCCAGCTTCTTGAAAGAGGGTATGAGGTAGATGTGATTGATCTATTCTGGTTTGGCAATCATTTACCAAAAGAGGTAGGAACAATTAGTAAGGATATTTTTGAACTTACTGAAAATGATGTGAAAGATTATGACCAGGTGATTTTTCTTGCAGGTCTTTCCAATGATCCAATGGCGGAATTTTCACCAGCTAAAAATTTTATATCAAATGCCTCAGCTCCGGCTTTTCTTTGCTATATGTCAAAAAAAGCAGGAGTTAAAAGATTTATTTATGCTGGCTCATGCTCAGTTTACGGTTATACTGTAAATGAATTGTATGATGAAAATTCTCCAGCAGTATCTAACTATCCTTATGGGATTTCAAAGCTTCAAGGTGAACAAGCAGCTATTCAAATGATTGAAGATGGATTTTCTGTGATAGCTTTTAGGCAAGGTACAGTATGTGGTTATAGCCCAAGAATGAGACTCGACCTTGTTGTAAACACTATGTTTAAAACAGCTATTACTAAGAAGACTATTACTATAAACAACCCTGCAATTTGGAGACCAATTTTAAGTATAAATGACGCGGCAATGGCTTATATTCGAGCTATTGAAGCAAATGAAACTATTTCAGGAATTTTTAATATTGCTTCTGGAAACTATACAGTTGGAGAAATTGGTGATTTAGTAAAAACAGGTGTGAAAAAGTATTTGAATATGGATGTGAATTTAAATATAAAACATATTAAGGATTTTAGAAATTATAAGGTTAATTTTGATAAATCAAAAAGAGTATTAAGTTTCCATCCCCAATATGGAGTTGAATCTATTATTAAAGATCTTGTTGATAATATGGAAAAATTTAAAGATTTTGATAACCCCAATTATTATAATATTGAGGTTTTTAAGAAAATGTTAGCAAAATAGAGAGGAAATAAATGAAAATAGCTGTTATTGGTGCAAATGGTCAATTGGGTAAAGATATTTGTGAAAAAATTGCAATAGCAAATAATGAACTTATTGAATTAAATCATGATAGAATTGAGATTTCAAATATTGAATGTGTTTCATATGTTTTAAAAGAGGTGAAACCTGATGTAGTAATAAATACAGCAGCAATGCACAATGTTGAAAAATGTGAAAACGACCCAGAAAGATCTTTTAAGGTTAATGGAATTGGAGCTAGAAATTTATCTCATATTTGTAATGATTTAAATTCAACTCTTATACATATAAGCACAGATTATGTGTTTGATGGAAGTAAGAAGAAACCTTATATTGAAATAGATAAACCTTTACCGTTAAATGTTTATGGAAATACAAAACTTTCAGGAGAGTATTTTATTGAATCTATTGCAAAAAAGTACTTTATTCTAAGAGTATCAGGAATTTATGGGAAGAATCCATGTAGAGCAAAAGGAACTAATTTTATTGATTTAATGCTAAAACTTGCAAAAGAGAGAGATGAAATTAGAGTTGTAGATGATGAAATTTTAACTCCCACGTTTACTGAAGATATAGCAGATCAAATTGTTAAAATTCTTAATATGGACGCTGAATATGGTTTATATCATGTGACTGCTGAAGGAAGTTGCTCCTGGTTTGAATTTGCAAGAGAAATTTTTTCAGTTTCAAAAACCAATATTGTTTTAAATAGAGCTGCTCCCGGTGAATTTGCAATAAAAGTAAACCGTCCTAAATATTCTGTTCTTGAAAATAAATTTCTAAATGACCAGAATATTAATATAATGCCTTTATGGAAAGATGGCTTAACGAGATACTTAAATAAAATCTAAGCTTAAATATTTATTTGCCTTAAGCTTAAGTTAATGAAATATTTTTTAAGTTTATGGAAAAAGTGTTATAAATCCTGATGTTAAAATAAAGTAAATAATTGACAAAGGGAACAAAAAGCCTTTAATAGCGTATATAATATATTTCTTTTTTTATCTTGGAATTTCATTTTGATTTTGATAAAATAGGAATGTAATTAAATTAAGGAGAATTCATATGAATACAACAAGAAAAATTATTGGTTTATTAATAATTGTGTTTGTAGCTATACCTACAATATTTGCTATTATCTGGTCTGTAGGTTTAACTAAAGCAGTTGTGTCTCCTGAATTTCTTTCTGAATTACCTCAGGAAATTATAACAAAAGTTCCTGATTTTGTAGATGATATGCTTGATTCAATGCAACAGGAAGATGTTATAATTGATGAGAATACAAGAAAGTGGGTACAAGCTATAAAAAAAACTGATACTTCGTTTAAAGATTTGTTGAAGAGAATTGGTATTTTAGATTGGTTTGAGAATGAGTTGTCTGAATCTTTTATAGATATTGGCAAAATCCTTAGAGGGGAAATACAATCAAAGTCTATAATGCTTGACCTTCGTCCTTTAAAAAAAGCTCTTAAACATGAGGATATTACTCTGTATATTGAAGAAATTCTAAAAGAATTACCTAAATGTAATGATGCTGAGCTTCGAGTTTGGCAAGAGTTTGCTATTCAAGAGGAAATATTTGAAAATTTACCTGCATGTAGACCTTTAGGTTTAAAAGAAGGGGCATCAATTTTTAAGAATGAGTTTAATAGGGCTGTAGTTGATATTCCTGATGAAGTTAATATATTTCAAGGAGTTTCTGAAGTTCCTTATGGATATGATGTTGGACAAACAGTAGTATCATTGACTTATATACTTTTTATAATACCAATATTTTTTATAGGATTAGGTGCTTTAATTGCTGCTACTTCCAAATCAAGTTTTTTAAGGTGGAGCGGTGCTGCAACTTTAATTGGGGGGCTGATTTCATTAGGTATTGCTTCATTTGCAAAAGGAATAGTACCATGGGCAATGAAATTTTCTCATTATAACTATTTTAATACAAGGCTTGAGGAGCTGATTTTTGAAAAAACAGGAAGCTTAATGCTTGTTATAGTTGATAAATTAATTACTCCAGTGATTACTTTATCTGGAATTGTTTGTGTTATTGGGGTTGTAATATTTGCACTTTCATTTACAATAACCAGCAAAAAAGAGGTTATAAAAAGGATAGAACCTAAACAGCAAACAGAAGAAATTGCAATTACTGACAAAAAGAGCGATAAACCAGATTCTGATTGATTTTTAGTTTACAAGTTGTATTTTGAAAAAAGAGTTAATAAAAGTTAAAAAATATTGGATTCAGATTATTCTACTTTTATAGCATTCTTAAATATTAAATATCCATTGGCATCAATATATAAATTTCTTACCTTTTTATTATAAACAACAACTGATTTTAAATGATAAAGCGGATTCCATGGAATATCATTGTGAATTATCTCCTGTGCTCGTTCATATAACTTAATCCTCTTTTCCTTTTGTAATGTTTCTCTCGCCTCTTCAAGAATGGATGTAAGCTCAGGATTATCATAATAAGCTCTATTTTTACTCCCTTGTTTCATTGTTAAAGTTGGATATAAAAAAATATCTGGATCAGGCCCTGCTATCCATCCCATTATAAGCATATCATGTTCTCCCCTGTTAATTCGTTTTCTCATTTCATTAAATGGTAAAGCAGTTTTCTTTATAATAATATTTAAAGATCTTGCATTTTTTGTTAGAATATTTGCTATTTTATTTAAAGCAATATTTGTTGTTGTATAAAAAAGCGAACATTCAAAACCATTTTCTAACCCGGATTTCTTTAGAAGTTCCTTTGCTTTTTCTATATTGTAATCATAATCAACAATCTTTTTATTAAAACCAAATAGATATGGAGGGATCGGTGTAACTGCAGGTATGGCAAGATTCTGAAAAACATGTCTTATAAGCATCTTTTTGTCAATTAAATGACAAAAAACTCTCCTTATCTCAACTTTATTAAAAGGCTCTTTTTTAGTATTAAATGCTAAATAATGAATTCTAAAAGATGGTGAAAAAAGAAAGGTAACCTTTTTATTTCCCTTAAATTCTTCATGTTCCTTTGCTGAACGAACTTTTGAAACATCAGCAATATTGTTCTTTATATAAAGGAATTTAGTCCAAGTATTTTTTACAATTTTATAGGTGATTTTTGAAAGTTCTATCTTTCCATCCCAGTAAAACCCATTTCTTTTAATAATAAGGAATTTACCCTTTTCCCATTTTTCAAATTTGAAGGGTCCAGTACCAATAGGCTTAAAACTATTACCTTTATAACAACCCGGCGCTACTATTGAAGCAGCCGGAGCTGTTAATGCAGATAAAAATGGACCATAGGTCTTATTTAAAACTATCTCAACTGTATATCTATCTATAAGTTTAATATCTTTTATATATGAAAAAAGATATTCCCATTTTTTATACTTTGATCTGTATTTCCCTATTCTTCTCTTGAATGATTTTTTAACAGCTCTTGCATCAAGAATCTCCCCATTATGAAACTTCACACCTTTCCTGAGCTTGAATATCCATCTTTTACCATTATCTTTAGCTTCCCAGCTTCTTGCCAAACATGGCTCAATTAAAAGGGTTTCCTCTTTGAATCTAACAAGACCTTCAAATATATTTGATATAACTTCATCTGAATAATAATCATCTGCTTTGCCAGGCTCCATAGATTCTGAATCAATAGTCCTTACATAAATAATGGTGACTTTTGAAGAATAGAGATTAAAAAACAATAGAATACAGAAAGGAATAACGAAAAAAATCTTTTTCACAGAAAATATCATGAATTAAGTATAATCTACATTAAAACAAAATTCAACAATGGAGACAAGAAGATCTATGTTTAAAATTTTTATTTAATAGTAATTTTCCTGTATGATTTAACTGGATTCAAATTCCTGAAAATCAAAGATAAAGGTGGCTCCTTCCTCTGGTTTGCTTTTCACTGATATTACTCCTCTATTTTCTTCTACAATTTGTTTTACACAGGAAAGGCCCAGACCTGTACCCTTTTTTCTTTTTGTTGTAAAATATGGCTCAAAAATTCTCTCGATTATATTTGGTTCTATTCCAGTTCCATTATCAAAGATTTGAATTCTGATAAACTTTATTTTATTCTGTTCTTGAGTAAATCGTTCAATACTTATAGCAATTCTGCCTTTTTCTCTTTCTGCTATTTGAATTGAATCTTTTGCATTAAAAAATGTGTTAAAAAGTACTAATGATAATTTTGTTTTATTACCATATATATAGTATTGAATCTTTTGGCTGTATTTTTTTTCAATTTCAATATTCTTGAGAATTGTATTTTCAATAAGGCTTAAGACTGAATATATTAATTCTCCAATATCAATTTTTTCCAATTTTATAGTTTCTTTTTTTGAAAAATCTAAGATATTTTTCCCAAGTTCATTAGCCTTTTTTGATATTTTGCCAATAGCATCAATTTTATTATAAATTTCACTATTTTTACTGATTTTGTTCTTTATAAGGTCAACATAACCCATAATTCCAGTAATTAGATTGTTAAATTCATGTGTAAATTTACTTGACATCTCCCCTAAAGTTCCGAGTTTTTGTGCATGAATAAGCTCTTGTTCCGTCCTTAATTGCTCTGAAATATCCTCTATTTGAACTGCAACCATACCTTTCATTTTAAGTTTTATATTATAAAATGTAAGTCTTACGATTTTTTCTTCTCCATGCTTTATCATTAAAGGATATTTATCGTAAAAGCTTGGTTGACCACTTAAGAGTACAGTGAAGTATTCTGCCCTTATAGATTGAGGAAGTTCTATTATTGTAAAAAAGTCTTTGCTTTCTACTTCTTTTTGGCTAACCCCAAAGATTTTCTTTGCAGCTGAGTTTATTGTAATAATTTTTGATGATTCATCACATATAAATATAGCATAAGGAGAATTTTCAATGATTTTTTCAAAAAATATTTTTAAATCCAGGATTTCTTCTCTTTGATCCTTTATCGATTCTGCCATTTTGTTGAATAGTTTGGTTAATTGTCCAATTTCATCTTTTGATGTAGGTCTTATTTTTACATCAAGTTTTCCTTTTGATATTGATTTAGCTCCCTCGGAAAGTATAAGAATTGGTTTGGTTAATTTTTTACCTACCCATAAACTAATAAAAATCACTAATATAACTACAATTAACAATACAAGTAAAATACTTAAAATCCCATGTTTTTTTGCAACTATGATGTCATTTATATTTATGGAAACCAAAACTTTTCCTATGTTAGCCTTTGAGTAGCTTATTATTGGGAAACTCTCAATTAAGAATTTTTTATTAAGAATATTTACTTTTTCAATTTTGTCTTTTGGGATTTCAGGGATTTTTGGGAAAAATCGTCTTCCTTCTGTATCTTGAAATGTTGATGCCAATTCCTCTTTGTCTGAGATTATTATAATATCTCCCTTGGTTTTTTCTTTTAATAGATCTGCAAATTCAGAATTCAAGCATAACTCAAAAAAAAGATATCCTTTAAAATCAAAGGTTTTTTGGTCAACAATTGGAGATATAACTAAAATATATATTTTATCGTTAATTTTAAATATACCTGCATCTCTGATTAAAGGATCTCTCTCTTTGTTAAAGAATGGGATTTTAATAGTGTTATTTTTATTTATGCAACTATCAGATGAAGAGTTATTAAAAGAAACAATAGTGTTAAAATCGGGATCAAGGATTGTTGCATTGATATTGTTTAGAAAAAAACTTTTATTCTCTAAATCAACAGAAAGATCCTCTGGTTTTTCAATATTATCAATAATTCCACTTAGTTCTGAGATGAATGCTGCTTTACGTGTTAGGTCACCAAGGTTTTCATAAAAAGAATTTTCAGCAGTATGTGTTTTTAAAATTGTCTCTTCAATTGCTATATTTTCATACTTGTTAGAAATAGAATAAATTGCTGAAAAAGTAGCCAATAGAGCAGAGATAATTCCAACAAGAATAGAAGCGAGGAAAAATTTTGATTTTATTTTCATCTTTTTTTTATATCAAAAAATGTAATATTACCCAATGGGCTGATATATATTCTTTTTATTTTCTCATTGTTGTATATTACTATTTCTTTATCCTGAAAAATTGGTATACACAGTACATCTTCATTTATAATTCTATTTATTTTCCTGTATAATTCATCTCTCTTTTTTAAACTTTTTGTGTTTGAGACCAGATTTAAATTTTTTAGAATTTCTTCATTTTTACATAATGATAGGTTAGGAAAACCTTGTTTCTGAAGTTTTTCTGAAAATATGGGTTTTATAATACTGAATGTGTCTGGATAATCAGCAATCCAACCTGACAGAGCTAAGTCATAGTCTCCTTTTTTAATTCTTTCTGAATATTCTTTTTCTGAAACATTGTGTATTTTCAGTTCAATACCAACTTTTTTTAGATTTTTTGAATATAAAGAGATCAATTGGAGGGTTAACATTGAACTGTTTTCAAGAAGGAAATTGAAATTGATTTTTAAAGGAAGCTTTTCTTTTTTTATAAGTTCTTTTGCTTTGTTTATTGAAAAACTTTCTTTTACTATTTTTTTTGAATATCCTAACATTCCTTGTGGAATAATGGAATCTATAGAAAAGCATGTATTCTGAAAAACATACTTTAAGGTTTTTTTATCCCATAAGTGGGAGAAAGCCTTTCTAATATTCTTATTTCTTAGATATTTATTATTAAAATTAAAAGCAATAAAATTCATTGAAAATGTTGAGAAATAGTCTATTGTTACCCATTTCAGATTTTTTAACCCCATAAGTTTTGATATTGAAAAAGTAAAAAGCATATCTATTTTTTTTTTTGGAATAAGTTATGTAATATTTCAACACTTGGGTTAATTATATTTATAAATTCATCAATTTCTGGTTTGCCTCCCCAGTATTTTGGATTTGCTTTTAAGATTAGGAGTTTATCTTCTTCCCATTTTTTTAGAATAAAAGGACCTGTGCCAATAGGGTTTTTATAAAATTTTTCTTTGAATTTTTTTACTCCTGAAGGGGATACGATTGATGCTCCTGAACATGTGAGAGTTGAAAGAAAAGGATAAAATGGTTTCTTCAAATAAAAAACAACAGTATATTGATCTATCTTTTTCACATCTTTGATATTTTCAAATGTCTCATCGAACGTAGGGAAATCATAATATCTGTATTTAAATGTTTTATCCATCTGTCTTTTGAATGAAAAGACAACTGAATCAGAATTGAAATCTGATCCGTCATGGAATGTTACTCCTTTTCTAAGTTTCAATATCCAGGTCTTTCCATTTTCTTTCTTTTCCCATGATGTAGCAAGAGAAGGTTCAATTTTAAATGTTTTTTGGTTTATTTTGACTAATGTGTCGAATATATTGACAGTAAAAAAAATGAAGTATCATCCCATGCTTGTGCTGGATCAAGAGTTTCAGGTAAATAACTCATTCCAGAATAAATAATTTTTTTTTGAATCGGAAAAATAAGGATCGAGAACATTAAAAAAGTAATAATAAATAAATACTGTTTTCTGTTTATCATTTTAAAACCTCTATGA
>JAUXFB010000170.1 GCA_030620255.1 Candidatus Aminicenantota bacterium
AAACAAGGTTTAATTGTTGATAAAAAATTATTAGTTTTATTACCTTGGTTTTACCCTGTTCAAAACCTGCAGGTTTTAAACATTTTATTAAAATGATTCTATCCAATGCTTAATATCTTGTAATCCTTTATGATTCCATTCATCTGATACTCTTTGTTCAATATATTTTAAAAATAGAGTGTCAATAACTTTAAAAATATTAAATCCTAAAAAAGCTTTTTCCAATACCAGGCCTTCTATTTCATCTTCATTTTTTAAAATTTCCGTTTTAGGAGTTTTAAGTCCTGTAATATTAAAACTCTCTCCTTTTATGGTAAATTTATACTCATCTTCATTTATTTTGCAGATAAGATTTATCTGGGTAACAAAAGCTCCTTTTTTTAAAGGTGTTGTCCCCTCTTCAAGACCTGCCTGATCTCCCTTTATGGTAATTTTTTCCTTTGATTTATCCCCAAGTTTGTTTTCAAGAACAATTGAGTTTCCAACATCAAGGGTTATAATATCTTTTGAATTTATAATAGAAGAAATATTATGATTGTTTTCAATTAAAAACCATATCCATGTTAAATAATCATTTCCAAGAAATTTATATTTATTATAAGCTGTTGCAATATCAAGCATAAAATTACCTCGAATATTTTAAAGGGGTAAGTGTTAAAAATTTATCTTTTTGAGAACTTTGAAATGAAGATTTTGTTTCAATTAAAGTATAAGGAAAAAGCCTTATGGGTTTTAATTTAAAAGATTTTAAAAAGATGGTTTCAAAAAACTCATTAGCAGCTTTTTGTGTAGTATAAAAATAGAGGTTTTTTTCTTCATAATCCCAGAGCACGTCATATAAACTGGGAACAGCTGGTATCTTATGCATCAATATATCTATAACATGTTCTTTCAGCTCTGATTTTTCATTTTTAGCGATAAAATCTCTGCCTGATTTTTCTTTTTTCTTTTCAATTTCCATTGCAATATATTTTTGAATCAGTTTGGCTGGGATTGATTTTTTATCAACTCTTAAAGAGAAAACAAAATAAGTTCCAAATCGAAAAGAAAAAATTTCAAAATCCGGATTATAAGGACTTTCAAGAGGTGCCCACCCGGCTGAAATTTCATCATATTCATTCTCTATTTTAGGGATTGAATATTTTATTAAACCCTCCCGCACTTTTTCATTTATTGAACCCTCAATTTTTCCATCAATATGATACCTGGTGACAGAGTGAGTTGAAGAGATTAAACCCATGAATTTATCCTTTGTATTTCTACTGTTTAAAAAAAAAGAGTATAGTATATTTTTGAATTTTTGTACAGATTTTTGGCTGATTTACATAATAAAAGGATGGAGTTTATTTAACTCTTTTTTAATGGCAACTCCCATTTTCTCCAATGTATAAGGTTTTTTTATATATTCTCCAGCACCAAGTTTTTGAACCTGCTTAACTCTCTCATCTTCAGAAAAACCGCTTGCAATTATAGCTTTTTGTCCCGGGCGGATTTTTATAATTTGTTTATATGTATCTAAACCATCTATTCCGGAAGTCATAATCATATCCAGGATTATAAGGTCTGGTGCATTGTTTTTAATATATTCAACTGCCTCTTCTCCACTTGATACTGCTTTTGGCAGATAATTTAATTTTGTCAATAAATTTGCAGCTATATTCCTCTGTATTTCCACATCATCCACAATTAAAACAGACTCACCACTGCCTGTGTAATCATCAATAAGTATTGCCTCTTCAATTTTTACAATATTTTTTCTTGTTGCAGGAAAGTAGAGTGTAAATATTGTTCCTTTTCCAGGAATACTTTTAACATCAATATATCCTTCATGATCCTGAACCGTTCCCCATACAACAGACATTCCAAGCCCTGTTCCACTTCTGCCCATGGTTTTTTTTGTATAAAAAGGTTCAAAAATTTTCTTAAGATCTTTAGAATCAATCCCACTGCCCTGATCTTCAATAGTAAAAATAATATAATAACCCTCTTGTATTTCATCATAACCTGTTACAGGAATATCAACATATTGATTTTTTGTTGAAACAGTAATATTTCCACCATTTTGCATGGATTCAACAGCATTGGACATCAAATTCATTATAACTTTTTTAATATGTATAACAGATCCTTTTATATTAAATAAATCAGGTGATAAGTTGGTTTTAATAAAAAGATTGCTGTGATAATTAATAAGATTTTTATATTCAGGAGAATTTAAATATTCATTAATCATATCATTAAAATTTAATATTTCTGTGCTGGTAACACCCCTTCTTGCAAGAGTAAGTAAATCTTGAACAATAGCTGCTGCCATCTCTCCCGATTCCTTAATCTGCAACATTAAATTTTTAAAACGGCTGTTTTCAGGAAGATCCATTAAAATTAAATCCGGATAAGTAACAACTCCGGATAACACATTGTTGAGATCATGAGCAACACCTCCGGCAAGCAGCCCGACACTCTCCATTTTTTTAGATCTAATTAACTTTGCCCGGAGTTCCTTTCTTTCTATTTCTGCCTCTTTTCTTTTACTTATATCAACAATAAAACCTTCTATATATTTAAAATCACCATTTTCATTTTTAACTGCTCTTGCGCTCATTAAAGCCCATATTTTTTCACTGTTTTTTTTGTACATCTGAATTTCAAGGTCAGAAACCGTATCATCATGCAGTATCATTTTTATAAATTCATCTCTTTGTGAAGGATCGACATATAATTGTCTGCCAATATTTGAAACTGCCTTGATCATGGAATCAGGGGATTCATAACCAAAAACAGAAGCAAGTTTTGGATTAACATTTATTATATCTCCTTGAAGAGTAGTCTGGTAAATCCCTGTTACCCCGGATTCATAAATTTCCCTATATTGTTTTTCACTCTCTTTTAAAGCCTGCTCAGCTTTCAGGCGTTCATCAATTTCCTGCACAAGTTTTGCATTGGAAATGGCAATATCCTGGGCCATTAAATTAAAAGATTCTCCAAGCCGGCCGATTTCATCATTGGATTTAATTTCAATATTTTGATCCAGCTTACCATCACCAATAGCTTTTGCACCTTCCATCAAAAGTCTTAAAGGTTTGATAAATGTTAAACTAAGAACAATTGCAATCAGTGTTACAATAAATGCTGTAATAATTAAAATCAGATATAATTGCCTGTTTTGTCTGCTGAAATGCCTGCTTATCAACTCTTTGGTTTGTGTGTTTACAAGATCAATATCCTTTTTTTGCCTGTTTATACTTGTTTTGATATTTGCCTTTATAATATTTGCAGCTTCATGAAAATCTTTAACATTTGCACCAATAGTAACATATCCAAAACCCCTTGGAGAATTTCCATATTGACCTGTAAAATAGGGAACGCTTGCATAAGTTGTCAGTTTCCATAGTCCGCTCCAGAATATTAAAAATGATCCTGAGCCGCCATCCTGAGTACCTCTATACCAGCCCTGGCATTGGGGCGCATTGTCAAGAACCCTGCAGTCAAGACCGATATTACCTTCTTCCATCTGTTCTATTGAACCATTTTTTGTCAAAGAAAATAGTCTGAAATCAGGAAGGGTTTTAATAAATTCATTTAAAGAGAGATTGCTTTTTTTAAATTCATTATAAGTATCCTGGCTTAACCATGCTGGTACTTCTTTACCGGTTAAAGGATTATAACCACAAATAAAAAAATCCCTTGGATGGGATATGTTTTTATTTTCATTACTCCACAAAAAAGCATAATTACCAGACCCTGCATCTGTAATATCAGAAAACCTTTCTGTTGTTGGAATTATATGATCTGTAAACTCCATAATATGGGTGTGATCAAGTGCCATTGTAAGATATCCCAGTTTTCTACTGTTTTCAAAAACAGGCACAATCCATCTGATTATACCTTTAAATTTTTCTCCTTCCGGGTTTTCTCTGCCTGCATAGGCACTTTCAGGCTTAACCTTTATTGTATCATTATCTTTATAAAGCCAGCCCTGTATATATTTTCCAATAACCTTTGAAACATAAAGTTCATTTTTTTCAAGTGTTCCAATATGTTTAAAATAATCTTCTGCCTTACAATATGTATTTTCCATGATACTGATATCTTTAAGGTTGCTGGAAATTTTATTGTTTTTAATTTTTATAACCTCTTTTCCATTGATTCCAACAAAGGTTATCTCTTTGTATAAAGGTATTGAAATTTTATTAAAATTATCAGGCGGGATATGATGCCAGTTTGTTTTATTCTCAGGGTTTTCACTTATAATAGATTGAACCGCCCTGTTTGTTTTTGCATCATGTTTAGAATAGAGAATAATATCTTTAGTATTTGTCTTCATAAAGTTTTGATATAATTTTAAAGAGGGAGTATGTGCTGACAGGTTTAAAATATCTTTATCTCTTTCATATAAAAATTGAGCAATTTGTGATGCAAGAGATAGTGTCTGAACTTCAATGGCTTCAGTTGATTTTTTATCAAGTTCAGAAACAGCGTCTTTAATGGCAGTCAGGCCTATGTTTTGTGC
>JAUXFB010000196.1 GCA_030620255.1 Candidatus Aminicenantota bacterium
CTGGTGTTTTACATACACTACATGTCTGGCATACACCTTTAGATATATTTCTGAGCCTTTTACCTCTTGCTTTCAGAGGAATCTTACTCCTAAATTCAATAAAATTTTCTCTATAAATTGTATTTTGTAGAGATAAAGCAATTGCAAGATCTCCCCCAAATCTGTTTTTTGTTTCAATTTTAAAATTAGATACATGCATTGGTTTAATATTTTCAAAATACTTCCCTATATATCTCATGATCTCTCTATACGCAATATATGCTCCATATTCATTCCAGTGTGAATCAGTTTTATAATAAACTTCACAATCTTTTTTAGCATTTATCAATACCTTTCTCAGATCTATAATCTGAAAATCTGAATTCTTCTTTAAATAATTTAATAATTGATCCAATCGAGACTGATTTCTAACAGGATGAATAAAATCAGGCATAAACTCAGAATAAATTGTGCTTTTATTAGGAACAATTATAAAAAAATAAAGAATGCCTCTACTGACAAGCCAATCTCTTCTCTGCTCCAAAGCATTTCGCCAGTGCTTTAATTCTTCTTCAGAAAATAGTTTTATTGAACGAAAATAATCAACTTCATTTACATCCTCACTCTCCTTAGCCATAAATAGCCAACCATTCTTGCCAATAATCGTTTTTGAAACAGGTGAAAAATTATACAATTTTATTTTATATAAATTATTTAAATATATTAACATATTACGTAAACTAAAATTATCTTTATAATAACGCCTATATTTTGCCAGAAACTCATATAATGCATCAAATCTCAAATCAGGTTTTTTTACTTGAGCCCTTTTCTCCTGTAAATGAAACTTTTTTGTTACATTCAGAACATCATTTACTATAGGAAAATAGATAAAAACAAGAAAAACCAAAATCATATTGCTTATAATTTTTCGTGTTGCAAAAAAACGAAGATTTTTTATATTAATAAAATAAATTAAGTAAAATAGAATTAATGATAAGATTATTGAGAGGCAATAAAAAAAAGTCTTTTTTCTTTTTACTTTTTCAATGATTTCATAAAACTTTTTATCCATAACCATAAATGGGTCATTTCCTGCAATTTTAATATAAAAGTTATTATCTTTTAAATATGTCTTTTCAATGTGATGTTTATAATTAAAAATCCTTTTTAAAGCTCTATCTTTCCATATATATTTATTTAAAATAGTCTTTAATTTAATACTCTCAATAATAACAATGCCTTTTTCTTTTCCAAAGTTTAAACGAATCTGTTTTATCTCATCTTTCGGAACTTTAAAACTAATCCATTGGAAACCTTCAGATGGGAATACTTCCATTTTTTCAGGTTTATCATTAATAAATAGCTTGTAAGTATCTTTATGAGGTACTTTTATCCGAACTAATAATTGAACATCCAATCTTAATTCTTTCTTGTTTACATATAATATTGAACAAATTAAAAATAGTAAAGTAATAAAAACTTTTACAAAGATTTTTCTGTTTTTTAATATATTTTTTATTTTCATAACTACTTTCTAAAACCTAAAATAAATAAATGGATTATATGTACCTAGTGCCAGAGACATAGAACTTAATACAAAAACAAAAATCAAATAGAATGTATATAAAATTGAATAACCTGAGTTTAATATACTTTTCGATGTTGTTCCATATTTTAAGTTTAACTTTTCATATAAAGATTTTAATTTGGGAAACAGAGGAAAGGACCCCAATATCCCAATTATTATAAATAACTTTACCTCTGGATTTAAGTATAAAGCTGTATAATACTCCACGCCATTTCCCTTACCAAATCCAAACATAGCTTTTAAATAGTCAAAAGCATACGCCATATTTTCAGAACGAAAGAAAACCCACCCTATCATAATTATCATTTGTGCGTAAAGAATTCGAAAAGGTTTGTAAAGAGATTTTATGAATTTACCAAGTCCAGCATGTTCAATGACAAGGAAAATCCCGTAATATGCTCCCCAGAACACAAATGTCCAGCTTGCTCCATGCCAGATACCACATAAAAGCATTGTAAAAAATGCTCCAATATAATAAGCCCAATTCTCAACTTTAATATTAATAAATCTATCTGATTTTATTTTTCTCATAACTTTATATGCAATTGGTAGAAATAAATATGTTTGAAGCCAATTTGCAAGTGATATATGCCATCGTCTCCAGAAATCTTTAATTGATTTTGAAAAATATGGGTAATTAAAATTTTCTACAAACTTAAAACCTAACATACGCCCAATACCAATAGCCATATCAGTATACCCTGAAAAATCAAAATATATTTGCAAGGTATAACAAATAATTCCCAGCCAGGCTAATCCAACTGTTTGAGAAGATGAAGGTATAGAAAATATCTGGTTTACAACTGGAGCAAGTGTATCTGCAATTAATATCTTTTTCCCCAGCCCAATTATAAAGCGTTTTACTCCATATGAGAAACCATCAATAGTTATATTCCTCTTTAATATCTGGGAAGAGATTTTATGATAAAGAGTAATTGGACCTGTTATTAATTTTGGGAAAAAAGATATATAAAGTGCAAAATTTAAAGGATTTTTCTCAGCAGAACTTGTCTTTCTATAAACATCAACAATATAAGATATTGAAAAAAAAGTAAAAAATGAAATTCCGATTGGTAAATGAATATGAGATACATATAGGGATTTTAACCCTAAATTTGTAAATAAAACATTTATATTATTTACTAAAAAATTCGTATACTTGAAAAGTATAAGCAGGCCAACATTAAATACTATACCAAGTATAAAAATATATTTTGATATTTTTTTTGAATTACTTTTTTGTATGCATAAACCAAGAATGTAATTTACTATTATTGAAAGTAAAAGTACTAATAAAAACCTTCCTTCTCCTAAATAATAAAATATAAAACTAACTATTAAAAGAAAAGAATTATGTGATTCTTTTTTTAATATAAAAAACAGGAAAATAAAAACAGGAAAAAACAAAAAAATAAAAAATAAAGAACTAAACTCCATAAAACTTACATATACCTCTCATTTTCATTGTATATAACCCAAAGTTTTTAATTGTTCTCTTACCTTTTCATCAATTCTCTTCTTTTTCTTCGAACTATCAGATACATTCTGCTTGATATTTTTTTTCATGCTTTATATTAACAAACTAAGATTTTCATTGTCAATGAGAATGTTATAGATACCAACATTTTTTTAATTTTAATAAAATTATTTTTTTTTGAGATTTATTTTCAAATCTCTTATTTATATATTGAGGAGGTTTTGATGAGAAACAAAATTTTTACAAAGTTTTTAATTCTACTAATGGGGCTATTCCTGTTTGCAAGCATCAACCCCGCTCAAAATAGATCGGAAATTAAATTACCTGATCTTATTGTTAAGGACATTAAATTAGTTAATGATTGTAAGATTGCTGTAACTGTTGCAAACATAGGTAATGCAGGAGTACCTGCAGACAAGTATGTTTTACCTAAAGCTGTGGGTATCCAAATGTATAATGGGAGTAAACCATGGGGAGGATTAATCCTAAAAGGATTCGATCCTGCTGGAAAATTAAAAAAACCAGGAGGAGTTGCAACATACATCTGGTTCCCGGGAGCTGCTAATCTAAACCTGAAACCAGGATGGAATACACTTAAGGTTATTGCTGATAATAATAAAAACCTAACTGAACTTAAAGAGTATAACAACACTTTAACAAAAAGAGTTTATTGTAAGAAAACTGCAGAAAACAAGCTTACAGAATAACTGGTGGAACTTTCTGTAAAATAAGTCCTGGCTCTTCTGCAGTACTTAATATAGGCGTAAGAGTAGTTAAATAGAATTTGATTCCTTGTAAAATAAAGAGGGCGAGAATATCTCGCCCTTTTTTTTTACATATTTAATCCTTTAAAAATATTCTCTCAATAATTTCAAACTATGATTAAATGTTACTTTATGATAATTTTCTATTGTTAAGATTCCTTTAAATTTTTCAAGAAATTGAAGAATAGTCCGATC
>JAUXFB010000047.1 GCA_030620255.1 Candidatus Aminicenantota bacterium
AAGACTTTAGATGAATATAACAATCAATTTATAAGTGAAATGAAAGTAGGTAGCTTTCAAATATTCAAGAGTGAATTATCTTATTCAGGACCAATTCATACTATATTAAAGGAGATACAACTTGGGACAACATGAAATTTTATTTATAATTTTTTCTTATTTATTAGGCTCAGTTCCTTTTGGACTTATTCTCTTCTATATTATAGAAAAAAAGGATATAAGAAAGCATGGATCAGGGAACATAGGTGCTGCTAATATCCTAAGAAATAAGGGGAAAACTGCAGCAATAACTACATTAATATTTGACTTACTAAAAGGCATTTTACCAATAATTTATGGCTTAAAACATTTTAATTCAAATACAATTATCATTTTAGGTGGAGCAGCAGCAATAATAGGACATGTGTTCTCTGTCTTTTTAAAATTTAAGAGCGGAAAGGGAGTTGCAACTTTTTGCGGAGTGTTTTTGGCATTTTGTTTCCCATCAATGATCGTGTTTATTGTTTTTTTCCTTATAACTCTTATTATCACAAAATATATTTCAGCAGCTTCAATGATTGGAACTATTTCTCTGTTCTTTTTCATTTTATTCACGCATGTTGAAGAGATTTCAATGATTGTACTCATTCTAGTAATTCTAATTATAGCTAAGCACCATTCCAACCTAAATAGAATCTTTAATGGAACAGAAAACAAATTCAAGGTGAAAAATAATGGATAAAATTTTAGTTATAGGTGGCGGTTCATGGGGGACTGCTTTTGCAAATTATTTAGCTTCAAAAAAAAATGAAATTAGAATCTGGATAAGAGAGAATGAAATAATTGAATCAATAAAAAATATTAGAGAAAACTCTTTGTTTTTACCTGGAATTAAATTATCCAACAATCTAATCCCTGTTTCAGATCTAATACAAGAGACAAAAAAAGCAGATATTATTATACTTGCAGTTCCCTCTAAATATATACGAAACATATTTGAAAAGATAAAGGGAGTAGTTGAAAATAAAATAATTGTAAATCTTTCAAAAGGATTTGAATCAAGCTCATTAAAAACTATATCTCAGATAGCTGTAGAGGTTATCTGTCCAGATATAATCAATTCCTGGGTTACAATTTCAGGACCCTCTTTTGCAAGAGAACTTGCACACAAACACCCAACAGCAGTTGTTGCAGTTTCAAAAAATGAAACAATATTGAAGCAAATTCAAACAGATTTTTCATCAGATATATTAAGAATTTACAGAACTAATGATCTGATAGGAATTGAAGTCTCTAGCTCTATAAAAAACGTCATTGCTATAGCATCAGGTATTATAAAAGGGTGTGACTTAGGTTACAACACAACTGCCTCTTTAGTAACAAGAGCAAGTGTTGAAATATCAAAATTTGGAATAAAATTAGGTGCAAAAAAAGAAACTTTCTGGGGACTTGCAGGTATTGGAGATTTAATGCTTACATGCTTTGGTCCTCTTTCAAGAAATTTTCAACTTGGCACTCGTATAGCAAAGGGAGAATCACTTAAGCAAATCCAAAAAACAACTATTATGATAGCAGAGGGAGTTGAAACAACAAAAGCAATAAAAACCCTTTCTGAAAAAGTAGATATTGAAATGCCAATTAGCTTTGCAGTCTATGACATTTTATTTAATAATAAGGATCCAAAAAAAGCAATACAAGCATTGATGAAGAGGAGTTTAAAACAAGAGTGAATTATAAATTAGAATATTTCGTTAATGATGAATGGGAAACCTTTTATTTGAATAAAAAAAATATGACTTTAGGAAAATTATCTAAGAATGACCTTCAAATAAATGATAAGACAATATCACGAAATCATTGCAAACTTATAAAAACAAAGAATATTTATAAAGTAATTGATTTAAACAGCACTAATGGAACTTTTGTTAATGGGAAGATAATTGATGAAAAAATATTAAATGTTGGAGATAACATAGCAATTGGCAAAACTATCCTAAAATTCTTAGCAGCTCCTAAAAAAGAGAATTATTATGATTTAGACGATCAAAAAGTATCAATGATTATACCTTTATCAGAAGAACTAAAGGTTGAAAAAGAAAAAAAATTAGAATTTAATAAACTAAATTTACTGACCTCTTTAACTGAGCTCGGGAAAAATCTGATTGCTTCATCAAGTCTAGAAGAGACTTTTGAAAAAGTAGGACAATTAATATTTGATCTTCTTAATCCAAAAAACTTGTTCATTTTTTCATATGATTCAAACCATAAACAATTACTTTTAAAATACTCACAGACAATTGGAAAAAGTAAACCTGAAAAAGTAAACATCTCAAAAACAATTGCAATGAAAGCAATAAAGGAAAAAGTTGCAATATTATCTTCAAATACAAAGAATGATACCCGTTTCAACGGAGCAAAAAGTATTATCCTATACGGAATAACATCAGCACTTTCTATACCAATATGGACAAAAAATTCCATATATGGACTTATATATGCTGATGCAACAGACTTTGAACAAATTTTTAATGAAAAAGATCTCGAAATCTTATCGATTCTTGCTAATTTTACAGGTCTCTCAATAGAAAGTATAAATCATTTAAATAATTTAAATAGAGAAAAAAAATTACGCTCAAGGCTCGCAAGATATCATTCACCTTCAGTTGTTTCAAGAATTATAGAGTGTCAAAATAAAAACACTCATGAATTAATGAGCTATAAAGAATCTGAAGCAACAGTTTTGTTTATGGATATTGTCAATTTTACTTCAAAAGCTGAGAGCATGAGCCCAATTGAAGTAGGTCAGTTTTTAAATAATATTTTTACAGAAATGACTGATATTATTTTCAAGTACAATGGCACTCTTGATAAATATATTGGAGATGCTATAATGGCTGTTTTCGGAGTACCATTTAAATATGACAATCATGCTGAGCTCTCAATTTCAACTGCTCTTGATATGCAAAAAAAAATGGAAGAAATCAACTCAAATCTTCCCAAAAAAGGTAAAATAAGAATTAGAATTGGCATCAATTCAGGAAAACTAATTTCAGGAGACTTCGGTTCACCTAAAAGGTTTGACTATACTGTGCTGGGCAATACAGTTAACATTGCTTCTCGTCTTGAATCCACTACTGCAAAACCTGATGAGATAATTATATCTGAAAATACATACAATTTAACAAAAAAATTATTTGAATTTGAATATTTGGGTAAGAAAAAAATGCAGGGTATATCAAATGAGATAAAATCTTACAGGGTAATCAAAAAAAAGGGGGGGAAATGAGAAATCCTAAAACAAAAAGTTATTTAATAGCATTATTAGTACTTATTTCAATACTTACAGGTTGTAAAAAAAAAGAGGTTGCAACACGTCCCTGGGAATTAAAACCAGGTTCTGCTGAATTTTTCCTGAATCAAGGTCTATTCCATCTGAATTCGGGTCAAATAAATATGGCAGAGAAAAAACTTCTTCGAGCAATAGAGAAAAAACCCTCTCTGAAAGAGGCATTAAATGGTCTTGGGATTGTATATATGTATAAAAGAGAACTTGACAAAGCAATAAAATATTTCAAAAGAGTTTTAAACATTGACCCCACTTTCATAGATGTTTACAATTCTTTGGGTCTCATATATATAGAATTAGGTAAATACGAACTTGCTAAAGAAAACCTTCTAATTGCAGCTAACTCTGATGATTACAGTACCCCAGAGAATTCATTTGTCAACCTGGCAATGTTAGAGATTAAACACAATAAATTAAACTCAGCAATGAGATATGTAGAAAAGGGAATAGATGAGAATAGAGGATTTGCTCCACTCTATAATCTACAAGGTGTAATATTTGAAAACCAAAAAAATTACGAAGAAGCTGTTTACTCTTATAAAAAAGCTCTGTCCCTCTTAACTGACGCTGACATTACAATCTTGGTTAATATTGGAAGGGTTTATTCAAAAATGGGTGAAAAAAATAAAGCTTTAGATGTATTAGAAAAAGCACTCTCAAAAGCAATAAACAGTAGAATAAAAGATGAAATCAGAAAAATGATAAAAGAATTAAATAAAGAATAAAACAATCTGAATTCCATCCGCTCCCTCTTCTCTTGATATTTTCACTGATTTCACAACTCTCTTAAAGCCATCTCTATTTGAAATGCCCCCCTGATGAATGAAGCATTTTTGGACAAAGCGTATTCACTAGTTTTATATGCATAAGTCCAGCCATAGACATCTGTATCAAAAATTGGATAATCTATGGGAACATCAGCTATAACAAAATTTTTAGTAATATCACCGAGTTCAACAACTTTTCCGATTCCACTATAGATCCCGATCATAATACCTCCGGGGACAACACCATGCACACAACCTTCCATAAAACAATAGCGATGGTGATAACATCCAGGCCCCCTACCAACACCAGCCATCATTGAAATATCAGCAGGATTGAATCCAACAATCCATTGAATTTGGCGCTCCGCAGCTTTCAGGTATTCAGGTTCTTTAAGTAATAGCGAGCTTGTTGCCAAGCCCCAGGCAATGTCTCCAAATTTTCTATTGTTAGTATGAGGTACTATGTTTCTCACACTTCCATCTTTTGCCTTTCCACCAATCTGTCCAAAAGGAGAGAGATTTGCAAACTGCATAATATATTCCGCCCATCGTTTGAAAGCCCTTTTTACTTTGGGGGTCAACTTGCTCTTTGGGTTTAATTTTAAAAACTCATATAATGCAGGCAGGTGCATTCCAGGCTCTATAGTTATGGAAGTCCTTGTTTTATCATTATAGAAAAAGCCCTTCTCATCCTGAAGTTCCAGGATACTCATGACCTTCTGCTTGGCATCCTCTTTATATTTTTTTTCCTTATAAACTTGATAAAGTTCCAGGTCAATAAGTAATAACCCTGACTTAATATAATACAAATTTGATAATTTCATATTGCTGCCCTTTTCATAAACATCTTTAGCAATAGAGATACATCTCTCCCCAAGTTTTTTATCATAAGGTAAGATTAGCCTTCCCGCTTTTGCTAAAACCGCTCCTGGCAAACATATTGCTGGACCTTTTATAATGCCATAATCATTTTTTAAACACTCTTCTTCTAAAACTACTCGTGGAGGCTCTTTTTCTGGAGCACCAAGCCATACGCATACATTTTCAAAGTTTGGAGTAAAACCTGGATGAAAAGCACTGTCCCAATAAGTCTTGCAAAAATATTTTGCTTCCCATGCAATTTCATTTATAAATTTGGGCATCCCCTCCAGAGTACCTTTTAGTTCTTTACTAAATTCTTCCTGGAATGCAGAAAGCCCAAATAGCCCCATGCTTCCACCCCATATCCATTTACCATAATCTCCAGCATCATGCCAGCCACCTGTAACATCAACTCTGGTGCCATCTATTTTGACAATGGCATCTTGAGTGTGACAAGCTTTGTGAAAGCCGTAAACTTCGGTTCCGCAACGCTGATAATTGAACCACATGGCAGCTTTCACAGCCAGATCAAAATAAAGGTTTTTTTGTATTGGAAAAACATAAGAATCAGTTACTTCTCTGGTTTCATTCACCTTTAATCTTATAAAATAAAGCCCTTCCTTTCTGAAGTCTGAGAAATCAGCAATATAATTGTTACCACCCCAAATATGATTTCCTACTTCTTTCAGGTCTCCTATAAACACAACAGACTGCACATCAGGGTGTTGCCTGTTCTTTAATGCATCCAATAATTCAAATCTTCCTGTAAGCTTTGAATTATTAGCCCAGATCACGGCTTTTTTAGTTCCATTTACTGCATAACCGCCGTGCGATATGATTGGTCTCAGAGTCTCCTGGGCAATTATCTGTCCTGGCGCTAATGTAGACCAGCTTTTCAGCCTCTGTCTGATCCTCCGGATCGTCCTAGCCTGTTTGAGTTTGTCCTCTATTGATAATGATGCAAGATTTTTCAACATGCGTGAAGCAACACCAAATTCAATGTATTTAATATTGCTTTTTGCAGTTACTTTGAAGAACAAATGATCATTTTCAAATTTATAGTCTATATCCCGCTTATTACCGGTCTTTGTATCAACTGAAATTGGTTTACCTTTGACAAAGAAATACATCGGATTAAAACTTAGTATGCAATCAACGTTTTTATGATCTGAACCAGATGTCAGAGAGAAAGCAACTCTAAGTTTAGTACCATTCTGATAAATATTCGCATGCACAGATTCAATCTTTGAATCACAAAAAACAGGCATTTCTTTCCTCAGAATCCAGCCCTTGCCAAAAAAGTTTATGGTTGTAAAGTCAATTACAGATTCCTCGTTGCCCGCTGGTTTAGATAAACCAAATCTCCCAATAATAACCAAAAAGATAATAGATAAAACGACTATAATTTTTCGATTCCTCATTTTTTTCCTCCTAATACAACTCTCTAATTTTTTACTTACTCTATGGGACTACCCAGCTATCACTAATATATCAATATATATTTTATAATGTGAGAATTAATTGTCAAGGAAAGAGGCGAAACCTAACTTTTTCTTCTTTGTTTTTAAAAAATCCTTGAATTTAAATTTGTTTTCCTATATTTATATAAAATGGATAAAAAAGGATTTCTTAGAACTAAAATCATTGCAACAATAGGCCCTTCATCAAATGATGAAAAAACTCTACTAAAAATGATAAAAAATGGCATGTCTGTTGCAAGACTGAATTTTTCTCATGGGAAATACGAAGATCACATAGATATTATAAAAAAAATTCGGAAGATCTCTGAAAGCGAAAATATACCTGTTGCAATTTTACAGGATTTATGCGGCCCAAAAATCAGATTATGCAATATGATTGAGCCATTAAATATAAAAAAAAATGACCTTATAAAAATTTCTGTTTTCAAAAAGGAAAAGGCTGATCTTTATACTGATTTTAAAGAACTTGTAAAAATTGTAAAAAAAGGCAACACAATCCTTATTGATGATGGATATATTGAATTAGAAGTTATAGATATTGATAAAAAAAGTGTAACTTGTAAGGTTGTTGTTCCCGGGATTGTAAAATCAAGAAAAGGTATTAATCTTCCAGACATCTCTTTTTCAATTCCTGTTTTTACTGAAAAAGACAAAAAAGATCTTGAATTTGGATTGGAATATGGTGTTGATATGGTTGCAATGAGTTTTGTGGATTCGCCTTCAAATATTATCCCTATAAAAAAGGTTATGAGCAACTTCTCAAAAGATGTTCCAATAATTGCTAAGATTGAAAGGGAAAAGGCTCTTAAAAATATAAATAAAATCATTGATGAATTTGATGGGATAATGATAGCCAGGGGCGACCTAGGAGTAGAGGTATCTCCTGAGAAGGTTCCATTAATTCAAAAAGAGTTGATAAAACTGGCAAATTCTAAAAATAAACTTGTTATTACTGCAACTCAGATGCTGGAATCAATGATTTCAAACCCCAGACCAACAAGGGCTGAGTCTTCTGATGTCTCAAATGCCATTATTGATGGAACTGATTGTGTCATGTTATCTGGTGAAACTGCAATCGGGAAATATCCAGTAAAGGCAGTGAATATGATGAAGAGAATTGCCATTTTTACAGAAAAATCAGATCTTTATAAATCTCTACCTCAAATAAATAGAGAAAAAATAGATCATACAGAAGCAATTGCTAAAAGTGCTTGTGAAATTGCATCTGATTTGGATGCCAAATTTATACTAGTTTTTTCTTATTCTGGGAAAACAGCTTTGATTCTCTCTAAATACAGACCTCATTGCCCTATCTTTGCTTTTACACCTCAAAAAGATGTTGTTTTGAAAATGGCTTCATATTGGGGTGTATCCCCTATTTATATTGAATTTACTCCACACACTGATGAAATGATATTAAAGGGAGAAGAATTACTTAAGATTAAAAAATTTGCTAA
>JAUXFB010000164.1 GCA_030620255.1 Candidatus Aminicenantota bacterium
CAATTGAAGAGGGAGAACTAAAAGATGCCATTGAAAAATATACAAAAAAAGAGAATTTCAAAATAAAAGGAATATTTACAATGGATGGATCAAAAAGATCGACAAAAACAAATGCTTTTTTTACAGGTTTTGGAAAATCACGGCGGATAGTTTTTTTCGATACACTTATAAAAAAAAATTCTGCTGATGAGATATTAACCATTCTTGCTCATGAAATGGGACATTATAAATTAAAACATATTTTCAAAACAATGATTGTTTCGATTCTTGAAACAGGATTAGTTCTATTTATCCTTTCTCTATTTATAAATAACAGAGAACTGTTTAATGCTTTCAAAATGGATAATCTATCTATATATGCAAGTCTTATATTCTTTGGCTTTCTCTATTCTCCAATCTCAATGATTCTTTCAATATCAACAAATATATTTTCTCGCAAATATGAATTTGAAGCAGACAAATATGTTTTAAAATCAACTGAAAAAGGAGATGCATTTATTTCTGCTCTAAAAAAACTGAGCATTGACAACCTTTCTAATTTAACACCACATCCTCTAAAAGTTTTTATTACTTATAGCCACCCCCCCATTTTAAAGAGGATAAATGCAATAAAAAATATTGTTGTTCATTCATCTAATTGTAATCAGTAATTATTGTACTTTAAATTTTTAAAACTTCGATTATTAGATGTTTATAATGTAATGCTCTTTACTGTTTATTATTTTCACTTAACTTTTCTCTTACAATCTCACTTACTGTTCTAAAATCAACCTTACCACTTCCCATTTTAGGAAGTTCCTCTATAAACATAAACTGTTTTGGCATTTCTATATTTGATAATCTTTTTGACAATTTTTTCTTGAGTTGCCTTTCGTTAATTTCTTTTGTAATTGCTACTATAATTTTTGCACCTTTTGTAGAATCCGGGACTTCAACCACACAACAAACAACATCTACAGGCAACATCTCATAAACAACAGATTCAACTTTCACCAATGAAACCATCTCCCCTCCAATCTTCACAAATCTCTTTAATCTCCCCCTATGCCATAAGTATCCATCTTTATCCATCATTCCCATATCACCTGTGTCATACCACCCATCTTTAATTCTCAATGAAGTTTCTTCTAAATCATCAAAATAACCTTTCATAACAAGGTCACCTTTCACATAAACTTTCCCCTCTTTTTCAGGCTCCAGTGTTTCCTCTGAATTGATATCAACAATTTTAACCTGAACATCTGGAATAGGTTTCCCAATACTCCCGGGTCGATTACTTTCAACCGTGTTAGCACTAATAACCGGACTGGTTTCAGTTGTCCCATACCCTTCGTAAAGCTCAAGATTATGTTTTTCTTTATAGGAATTTCTTAAAAAATCAGGTATCTTATCAGCCCCTGTTACAGCAAGCCTGACACTGGCAAAATCACCTGGTTCAGACTGCTTTAAATATCCATTGAAAAATACCGGGGTTGCAATCATTATTGTTGTTTTTTCTTCTCTTATAATAGTACATATTTTTTTATAATCAAGCGGATTTGCATATGTCACAACAGTCATTCCAACAATAAGCGGAAGCCATAAATTTGTATTATGTCCAAAAACATGAAAAAAAGGCAAAATCCCAAGCATAATATCATCCTGTGTTAATTTGAAGCTAATAAGACAGCTTCTCATATTTGTCATAAGGTTCTTATGAGTTATTTGAACAGCTTTTGGGTCTTTTTCACTACCGCTTGTAAAAAGAATTACAGCATTATCATTTTCCTCTCCTCTATGAATCTTCATTAATAAAAGCTTTACAGGCAATTTTGATGTTAATGCAGCTTGTATTTTCTCATATGTTGAAATACTATCCATAATATCCTCAATAAATACCATGCCCTTTACAACACGGCTACCAATCTTTTCAAGTAATGCTCTTGATACAATAATGGTTTTAAAACCACATTTCTTTTGAGCATACTCAGAATTTTCTGCAGCACCAGTTGAATAATTTATCATAACAGGGACTTTTCCAGCCATAAGTATGCCAATTATTGTAAGAATTGACCCAGCAGAATTTGGAATCATTACCCCAATAAACCCATCTTTATACTTCTTCATCTTTTTAGATAAAATCAACGATGCAATAAGAGCTTTTGAATAGGTGATTCTTTTTTCAAGTGAGCGGTCAATGATTGCAAATTTTTTACCTGATTTTTTTGCATTGATTATAAATTCTTGATGTAATAACACTTGAGAACCTCCCAAAATTATTTGATTATTTAAAATAATATAATAACATAAAAAAAAATTTTTAAATACCTTAAAAACTTTTCTATTTATCTAAGTTTATATTCAGTCTCTTCTATTTTATGTCAGTAATATGCAATTCCCACTCCTCATCATCATTCTCAATTAATTGATAGAGCTTGCCATTTTTGATAGCTTCAGGATAGGACTCCAATGCATCCTGGAAAACAAAAGGGATAAACACATGTTTTAACAATTTGCCTTTTAAACCATATATAAAAAATTCAATTTTCTCATTTTCCCGTTTCCATGTTGATATATAAATTTTATTATCTGCAATAAAAAACTTAAAAATTTCTGGAAAATAATCCGGAAAAGAGATTCGAGACTTAAACCTATCATATTGGGCTTTGAATCGTGATTTTAGCACCTCTCGAAATTTCTTTTCATCCTCTGATGTGAATTTTCGCCTTTTATAATCTTCTCTTGCAATTGAGTATAATTTTTTTCCTGTGTTATCTAAAATAACAAGCCAAAATCCCTCTTTTCCAGTAATAAATATTTTATCACTATGAATTTGATAAATAAGAGACCTGCTTAATATGTTTATTTTACCGGTTTGCTGAAAAGGTGAAATCATTCTATAAAGTTCTTTTCCTTTATTCAAATCTGAGTCAAATAAATTAACCGTAAAATAAAATTTTTTATCTTCTGTAGTAAACCCTCTTCCAATAAATCCATTTTTAAGAGGATAAAATAAAAAACTTCCAATACCTGATTTTGTTTTTAACTCTTTTTTTAAAATCCCATCTTTTGTATAATATGACAGCTTTCCAAAACTGTTTATAAGAATAGAATCTTTCTGGGGAGTTACAATTGCAAATGCTTTAAACTCTCCCGGACCCTCACCATCTTTACCAAACTTCTTTTTCAACTTAAAATCCTTTAAAGAGTAAATATAAATTGAGGTGTTTTCAACAATATACATCTGCTCATCACCTATAGTAATTGTTGATGGTTTCAAAACCTCTGAAATTGTTGTGACTTTCTTACTAAAACCAAAACTTACAAAAATCATAAAAACAATAATAAAAACTAAAATATTCTTCTTCATCTTTATCTCCTAACCTTTTTTATTTATTAAAATTACCAATACTTAATACGTATATTTCTTTTTTTATGTTTAAAAAATCAAACCATAAATAATGCTATTTCTTGAGTTCTAAATTGATAATCACACTATTTAATACAAAAGAAAATCTTCTATTTTTTCTCTGTAATTTTTAATTTCTGAATCAATCTGCGGTTCTATATCCTCAAAAGAGATATTATTTTCTATGGACTTTCTTACAAAATCGGATCCGCAAATCATATCAATTGGTAATCTTTCATATTCGAATTCATATGGTGGTTCCTTCCATTTAAACTTATCTGAATGACAAACTCTTATTAACCTGATTATTTCATAATAGGTATGGAAACTTCTAAATTCATTAATGTTTTCAGGATGAATGAGAATTCCCTTACAGAGCTCTTTTGAAAATTTCGAAAACTCAGGTTTAAAAAACACAGGAATAAATTTAACACCATTCAATCCTAATCTTCTTAATTCTTCAACAATTCTAAAATTATCAACAAATGGAGCCCCAACAAATTTAAAAGGCCAGGTAGTTCCCCTTCCTTCAGACAAATTTGTTCCCTCCAGCATTACAGCTCCAGGATAAACAACTGCATAGCTAAAACCAGGCATATTAGGAGAAGGATATGTCCATACTCCTTTAAAATAGTCATTTCTTTTCCAGTTTTTCACTTTTACAATCTTTAATTCAATATCAATATCATAATAACTTGAAGCAAACTTAATATACTCTCCAGCAGTTAAAGAATGTCTCATAGGTACAGGTATTTGTCCTACTATGCTGAAACTGCCTTTATCCATTACATTTCCTTCACAATCAATTCCATTTAATGGATTTGGACGGTCAAGCAGTATGATTTCAATATTTTTGCCTGATAAGAATTTCAAGATCATAATAATATGGTTTAAAAATGTATAAACTCTTGTACCTACATCAAAAACATCTATTAATACTGAATCAATCCCATTTAACCAATCTTCTTCAGGCAAGAGTTTTTCTCTATATAAACCCTTTACTTCAATATCAAAATCTTTCCAGAAAAAAGAATCTGAAAAAACCATATTATCCTGTTTGTCGCAGAAAAAACCATGCTGTATAGACCAGATTGACCTCAATTTGTTTCCTGCTATTTTTTTTATAATCTCATAAACAGGGATTCCTGAAGAATCAACATTAGAACCACCTGTCAAGAGAACAATATTCTTCTTTTTTAGAAACTTTTTGCTATTTACCTTTAAATTATCAACTCCAATCTGGATATTCATATGGTTGCTATCAATCCTTTCTTATTCATTACTTTAAAAATTTACTCATTTTTTACAGCATCAACTACATTTACTTTAGAAGCCTTTTTTGAAGGTATAAGGGTTGCAGTAAAACTTATAAGCAATGAAGTAAATA
>JAUXFB010000081.1 GCA_030620255.1 Candidatus Aminicenantota bacterium
AGGAGGGGAAAATGATAGAAAAAACGCTTGAAAAAATAATCTTAAATGCTATAAGTATAGTAGCTACTCAAAAACAAGCAGCAAAACTTGCTGCCAGCCAGATAGATAAATATATGTTCAAAATTATTGTTAAAAGGCATGATGAGGAATTATTGGAAGTACAAAGAAAAAAATATCTATACGTTTCTGCTATGCTACATTCTGTTAAAAGAAATATTGGAAAAGGATATGTTTCAAAAAATGTAATAAAAGGGCTTACTAAAGTTCTTGTAGAAAATTTATTTATGCACAAAGTAGAAAATCGTGCATATGCATGCAAGAAATATAAAGAACAACATGGAGAATTGCCCCCCAATTTTATTGTCTTATCTCCAACACAAAGGTGTAATTTGCAATGTTTAAACTGTTATGCTTCTTCAAATTCAAATACAACACCTACATTACCATATTCTATTGTAGAAAAAATTATAAATGATGTTCGTGAATTGGGTATTAGATTTATTACTGTTAGTGGTGGAGAACCATTCATGTACAAAAGCGAAGGTAAAACTATTTTGGATATTTTCGAAAAATATAATGATATGTTTTTCCTTGTATACACAAATGGAACACTAATTACCCCCGAAATTGCAGAAAAATTAGCAAAATGCGGAAATGTCACACCTGCTATCTCTGTTGAAGGTTACGAAAAAGAGACTGACCAAAGAAGAGGAAAAGGCACTTATAAAAAAATACTTTCTGCTTTTAAAAACCTAAGAAAAGCAGGTGTAATTTTTGGTATTTCAGTGACTGCTACTAAAAAAAATCTTGACATACTATTTTCAGAAGAGTTTTATGACTTTTTCTTTGAAACCCAGGGTGCAAGTCATATGTGGCAATTCCAATTAATGCCCATTGGCAGGGGTAAAAGTACATTTGATTTAATGGTTGACCCTATTAATAGAGTTAAACTTTACAGGATGTGGGAAAGAATGCTGAAAGAAAAAAAATATTGCCTGGCAGATTTTTGGAACAGTGGAGTATTAACTGATGGATGTATTGCTTATGGAAAAGACGGAGGATATATCTATATTGATTGGAATGGAAATATAATGCCCTGTGTATTCATACCCTATTATGTTGATAACATATTCAATCTATACAAAAATGGCAAAACGCTATTAGATGTTCTTTCCACAGATTTTATGAAAAAAGGTAGAGAATGGCAAAACAATTATGGGTTTAATAACAGGAAAAAACCCAAAAATTGGTTAATGCCCTGCTCAATAAGAGATCACTATGAATTTTTCAGAAAATCAATTTTACCAAAAGATGCAAAAGGAGAAAATAAAGAAGCACAAGAAATTCTGTCAGATGATACATATTTTAATACTTTATGTAACTATGATAAAGAATTAGAAAGCTTAACAAATAAAATATGGGAAGATGAATACCTTAAAATAGGATAATTGTTGTTTTTGACAAATTCTTTTACTTCTTATAAAATATAGCATTAATTTGGCTACATAATTTCATAGCTAAAATAATAAATAAAGATGTTTAAACAGATATTAAGCGAACTTAAAAACCACGCTCCTTTTACTATTTTTGGAGGAATAACAGGAATTGTTATAATGCTTATAATAATTCTATTCAACATTCTTCCTCAAGTTTCAAATGTTTCTCTTCCCATTTTTTATATTCTACATCCAATGCATGTAGTTTTAAGCTCAATTACAACTGTTGCATTATATAAACTTTATAAACCAAAAGCAAAAATTTCAAAAGCAATTATAATTGGCTATATAGGCTCGATCGGGATTGCTACATTAAGTGATTCAATAATCCCTTATATAGGCGAATTCTTATTTAATTTACCCAATAGAGGAATACATTTAGGTTTTATTGAAAAACCATTTCTTATAAATTCTGCTGCTTTCTTGGGTATTGCCATTGGATTTCTCAAACCAAAAACAAAATTTCCACATTCAGGACATGTGTTAATTAGCACATGGGCTTCCCTATTTCATATAATCATGGCAATGGGCCAGACAATAAATTTCACCCTGATCATTGGAATCTTTCTGTTTCTATTTTTAGCAGTATGGATACCATGCTGTACAAGCGATATAATATTCCCTTTATTATTTGTTTCCACAAAAAATAAAAAAAAAGAAATTTCATAACAAATTAATAAATTTTAATATTATTTATCTTTACTTATTAAACAGTTTCTAATAAAATTTATTTCTATTATTAAAGGAGAAAAAATGGGTAAAACATTTGTTGAAAAAATATTCACAAAAAAGGCTAAAAAAGATATTTATGCAGGAGAAATAGTTTCAGTTGAACCTGATTTCATAATGAGTCATGATAATGCAGCTGCAATATCAAGAACCTTTAAAAAGATTGGTGTTAAAAATGTCAAGTATCCTGAAAAAGTGGTAATTATCCTGGATCACGAAATTCCAGCTCCAAAAGAATCATCTGCAATAAATCATAAAGAGATTAGAGAATTTGTTAAAGAACAGGGTATATCCAATTTTTTTGATATAAATAATGGAATATGTCATCAAGTTTTTACTGAGCAGGGATTTGCACTCCCTGGCAAACTTATTGTTGGTTCAGATTCTCATACAACTACTTATGGAGCTCTTGGAGCAATGTCAGCTGGAATCGGACGATCTGAAGTTGCATCTATATGGGCAACTGGCGAACTCTGGTTTCAGGTCCCAGAAACAATAAAAATAATACTTAATGGTAAAATGTCTGAATATATAACAGCAAAAGATATTGCTCTATATATAATTGGTCAGATAAGATCAGATGGTGCTGACTATAAAGCAGTGGAATTTGTTGGAGACATTGTTTCACATATGAGCATTGCCGAACGAATGGTCTTATGTAACATGGCAGCTGAAATGGGAGCTAAAAATGGATATGTACAGCCTGATCATACAACCTTTGATTATATCAAAAAAAGAGCAAGAACAGAATATGAAACACTCTATTCTGATAAAGATGCAAAATATTATAAAACAATTGAATTTGATATATCTAAAATCTCTCCATCAATTGCAAAACCTCATACAGTTGATAACTATGCTCCTATTGAAGAGCTTGAAGGTAAAACAATAGATCAAGCATTGATTGGAACCTGCACAAATGGTAGATTAATTGACCTTGAGATGGCAGCAAAAATTTTAAAAGGTCGCAAAGTTAAGATAAGAACTCTCATTATCCCTGCATCCTGGAATATATATAGAGAAGCTATAAAAAAAGGGTTTATAGAAATATTTATAGATGCAGGAGCACTTGTCTTAAACCCCGGGTGTGGCCCATGCCTTGGAGCTCATATGGGAGTAATGGCTCCTGGAGAAAAGACCTTTTCTACAGCTAATAGAAATTTTAAAGGAAGAATGGGGTGCAGAGAAGCTGAGATATATCTTGGTTCCCCTCTTTCAGTTGCTGCGTGTGCAATAACTGGAGAAATAACAGATCCGAGGAGGTTCTTATGAAAAAAATATTTTCAGGCAGGGTTTGGAAATATGGAGACAATGTAAATACTGATGTGATTTTCCCCGGGAAATATACATATCAAAAAATGGAACCAGAAGAAATGGCAAAACATGCTTTAGAAGATCTTGACCCTGGTTTTGCCTCTAATGTAAAAGAGGGGGATATTATTGTTGCTGGGAAAAATTTCGGAATGGGTTCTTCACGAGAACAGGCTGCAATAGCAATAAAATATTCCGGAATTAAAGTAATAATTGCAAAATCATTTGCAAGAATTTACTTCAGAAATGCAATTAATGCAGGTATGCCTGCAATCAAATCGCCTGAAGCTGTAGACGCAATTGAGAATGGAGATGAGATTACAATTGATATGAAAAACGGAAAGATTATCACAAAAAATAATGAATTTACATTCCCTGCTTACCCAAAAACAGTAATGGAGATTTTAGAAAGTAATGGATTAATAAATTTTATAAAAAACAAGATAAAAAAACAGGAGGATTTATGTCAAAAAGAGCAATAGTAACAATGCCAGGTGATGGTATAGGGAAAACGGTTCTGCCAGAAGCAATAAAAGTTTTAGATGCAGTTGGTTTTAATGCTGATTATATTCATGCTGATATAGGGTGGGAATTCTGGTGTAAAGAGGGCAATCCTCTTCCACAAAGAACACTTGACCTTTTAGAAGAACACAAGATAAGTCTTTTTGGAGCAATCACTTCAAAACCAAAAACAGAAGCTGCAAAGGAATTAGCCACTGATCTTCAGGATAAAGGATATGTATATTACAGCCCAATTGTTGGACTTAGACAGCATTTTAACCTTGATATATGCATACGCCCATGCAAAAGCTTTAAAGGCAACACCCTTAATTTCGTAAGAAAAGGAAAAAATAATGCGATCGAAGAACCAGAAGTTGATGTTGTTATTTTCCGCCAGAACACAGAGGGACTATATGGTGGTATTGAGTGGACAAATCCTCCAGATGAAGTTTATGCAGCATTAAACACACACCCAAAAATGAAAAATTTTACATGGTGTCCAAAAGAAGAGTTAGCTATTTCCACACGTATATTTACAAAAAAAGCAACTGAAAGGATTATAAGAGCAGCTTTTGAACATGCTAAAAATTTCGGATATAAAACAGTAACGCTCTGTGAAAAACCAAATGTAATTAGAGAAACCTCAGGTATGATGCTTGCCTGTGCAAAAGATATGGAAAAAGAATATGATGGTATATCTCTTAGAAATACAAACATAGACGCACAAATGATGTGGTTAACAAAAAATCCTGAAGCTTATGGCGTGTTTGTTTGTGGTAATATGTTTGGAGACATATTATCCGATGGATTTGCAGGTCTTACAGGTGGTCTTGGTTTCGCATGTAGTGCAAATATAGGCAAAGATGTTGCTGTGTTTGAACCAACTCATGGGTCAACTCCAAAATATGCAGAATATGAAACATCAATTGTAAGCCCGATCGCAATGATACTTTCAGCCTGTATGATGCTGGATCATATTGGAGAAACAGAAAAAGCTTCAAAAATCCGCAATGCTATTTCTAAAGTTGTTGAACAGGGTAAAATAAAAACATATGATATGTTAAAACTCTCAGGCTCTCAAGATGTTATGAACCAGGGTGCTGCTTCAACTACTCAAATGACAGACGAAATAATAAAACATTTGAAATAGACCATAAGAATAAAGATTCCTATTTTGCTATATTTCTTGTCGCCTTTTTTTATAATTCCTTAACTATTTTACTTAATTTTATTATACCAAAGTCTTTTTCCTTTAATAAAATCATCAAGTCCAGCCCTCTTAATTTTTCTTAAATTCTTTATGTGTGCATCGCCATGGTTTGCCTTCAAGAAATCCAGCTTATTACATGTCTCAAACTCATCACATTCCCAGCATCCTTCAATTCCTTTTTTCTGGCAGCATTTTCTTATCTTGCAAAACGGAGGACCACCTTCACCTTTACACGCCCTCTTACAGCGGAATTTTACCATTGCACCTAAAACATCATAACTTTGCTTGTAATTTTTAAATACCTCAAAAAAAGAAAGACTGGATAAAAACTCTGCTGTTTTATCAAACTTCACATTTCTTAGTTCTTTTCTAAGGTCTCTTGCTAAATCAGCAATCTTTCCTTTGTAAGCAAAACAGTCTCCACAATAAAGACCACAATATGCGAGTAGATTCTTATTCTCTTCTACCATTTTTTAATCCTCCTTTATTTTATACTATCTTTTTAAAAAAAGGTTTTCATCAAAAAGAATAATAACGGTTCAGATAGATGAAATAGATAGATGGAACAGCCATGGCTGTTCCCTACATCATTGTCATCATTGTTGCCAAATCACATCTCAGGTAGGCTACCGCTCATAGGGGATACGAGGCTAATTGAAAATTCATTAAATACTTCATACCAATTTTGTATTTCAGTATCAGATAATGTTTCTGCTGCCTTTCCGATTCTCTATTATTATATGTGATTCTTAAATAGCATAGAAAAAAAGTAAATTCAAGGGAAAAACAAAAAAATAAAATTTAAGTCGATAATTTTTAACTGAGTAGATAAATTTGACAATCGAGCAAATCTAGGTTATAATATTTTATTATAGTAAGTTAGTAATGGTGTGAAATCAAATAATTTCCAAATAAATTAACTTTTTTTGAGTATTATATTTCTACCTCAATTTACTTTAAAATTTTAAAAAGGAGGTAGACCAATATGGCCAAAGGAAATGTAAAATGGTTTGATCCCCAAAAGGGCTTCGGTTTCATTGAAACTGAAGGATCCAAAGATATCTTTGTTCACCATAGTGAAATTCAGGACAACGGCTTCAAGTCTTTAGACGAAGGACAACAGGTTGAGTTTGAAATTCGCCAGAGTGATAAAGGTAGTTATGCCGCAAATGTAACCAAATTATAAAATTGAATTTATAGGAAGGGTCGACGTTTCTTTATATTTTATAATAAAGAAAGGAGGCCCTTTTTCTTTTATTGGAAATAGGGATCAAATCTTTTATAATTTTTTATTTTATAAAATTACTCATCTTCTCTATCAAAATAAGATTTCCTATCAAACCTCAATG
>JAUXFB010000295.1 GCA_030620255.1 Candidatus Aminicenantota bacterium
AATTGATAATAAAAGAAGAGAATTAATAACTAAATCTGAGAATTTAAAGAGCAAAAAAAAAAAGATTGCTAAAGAAATTGGAATTCTAAAAAGAAAAAATTTGAATACTGAAGATTTGGAAAAGGAATCTGTTGAATTATCTAAACATATCTCTGTTATTGAAAAGGATTTGATTTGTGTTAAAAAAAAATTTGAAGATTTGTTACTTGATTTTCCTAATTTATTTGACGATTCTGTACCAATTGGTGAAAATGAGTCTGCAAATGTAGTTGTTAGAGAATGGGGGCAAAAGCCAGAATTTAATTTTACTCCTAAACCCCATTGGGAATTGGGTGAAATAAATTCTTTTCTAGATTTACATAGAGCAGCTAAGATATCTGGTTCTAGATTTTCTCTCTCTTTTGGCACTCTTGCAAAACTTGAGAGAGTTTTAATTAATTTTATGCTTGAAACTCATACAAAAGAAAGTGGTTATATAGAGACCATCCCTCCTTTTATGGTAAATGATGAAAGTCTTATTGGAACTGGGAATTTGCCGAAATTTAAAAATGATCTATATAAAGTGGAAGATTACAACCTTTATCTCATACCTACTGCTGAAGTTCCGCTCACTAATATTCATAGGGATGAAATTTTGAAAGAGGAGGAGCTTCCTAAGAGATATGTTGCATATACACCATGCTTTAGAAGTGAAGCAGGTTCTCATGGTAAAGACATTAGAGGAATAATAAGGCAACATCAGTTTAATAAGGTAGAACTTTTAAAAATGTGTACTCCGAGTACTTCTTATGATGAGCTAGAAAAGCTTACTCATGATGCAGAATCTGTTTTGCAAAAATTGAATCTACATTATCGAGTTGTTTTGCTTTGTAGTGGTGATATGTCCTTTTCATCTGCTAAGACATATGATATAGATGTGTGGATGCCAGCTAGAAATAATTATGTTGAGATATCTTCCTGTTCAAATTTTGAAGATTTTCAAGCAAGGAGAGCAAGAATAAAATATATAGATTCTAAAGGAAAGAAATCTTTTGTTCATACATTAAATGGTTCAGGACTTGCTCTTGGGAGAACAGTTGCCGCAATTATGGAGAATTATCAACTTAAAAACGGAAAAATTCTAATACCAGATATATTAAAAGAGTACTTCATAGGGAGTATCTATCTTTAATGCCTTATTATAAGTGTGTTTTTGTTAACGAAAATGGGAATTTTAGTGATAAGGTAATATTTAGTGAAAATAAAAATGATTTAAAAAGTAGCTTTCAAAATGGAGATAAAAAGTTAATTAAAGTAAAAAGGTTTTATTTTAAAAATCTTTCTACATTTAGATTGTTTTCGAGAAAAATTAAGTATTCGGAATTTTTACTTTTTAATCAAAAGATGGTTGTCCTTCTGAAATCTGGAACCTCATTTATAAATGCTTTGGGAGTTATCCTAACTAATATGAAAAAGAGTAATTTTAAAGAAATATTGTTAAAAGTGGAGTCTGACATTCAAAATGGAATTCAAATTTCAGATGCTTTTTATTCAACCAAAATACCCTTTTATAAAATATATAGGGCATCAATATTAGCAGGTGAGAAAAGTGGTGCTATAGAATCAATAATTGAAAAATTTAATATTTATCTGGGAAAAATTAATAATATTAGAAGGAAAACAATATCCAGCCTTTCTTATCCAGTATGCCTTTTTATTTTTATGATTTTAATTGTTTTTGTAATTATGGTTTTTGTGATTCCCAAATTTTCTTCTTTCTTTGAAAGTTTTGAAGCTGAATTACCAGCAATTACAGTAATTTTTGTTTCTATTTCTGACTGGTTAAAAGGAAATATTTTGAGTCTATTTTTTATATTTTTTATTATATATTCTTCTTTAAAACTTGTCGAAAAATTTAATCAAAAGGTAATTATTTTTGATTATCTAAAGTTAAAAATTCCTTTTATAGGGAAGATTATTCGTGAAAATTCAATGGCAGTATTTTCAAGAACTCTTTCTATATTGATTTCAGGCGGAATCCCAGTACCTGAATCAGTGGAAATTGCGATTGAGAGTTTTTCAAATGAATATTTGTTCTCAAAAGTAAAAGATATCCCAGAAAAAATAAAAGAAGGAAATTTATTGTCTGATGCTCTTAGTGACATTGATGTGATTCCTGGACTTATGACTGAAATTATAAGAGTGGGTGAATCTTCAGGTAATTTAAAAGATGTTTTAGATAAAAGCGCAGATTTCTTTGAAAGTACGATTGATACTAAGATCAACTCTTTGATTTCTATTATTGAACCAATTATTATTGTTGTATTAGGGTTAGTTGTTGGATTTATGTTGATCTCAATTTATTTACCAATCTTTCAATCAGTTAAGGTGGTAAGATGACACAGAAATTAAACCTTTCAAGCATTAAAATCGATTATGATCTATTAGCGAAATTTCCTGCTGAGTTTATGATAAAAAACATTTTTTTCCCATTAAAGGAAGAGATTAATTCAATTGAAATTGCCATGTTTGATCCTAAAAATTTGGATAAGATTACAATGATAGAAAATTTTATTCAAAAAAAGGTATTGCCTTTAAAGGCAAAAAAAGATGATATTGAGAGAATTTTGAAAAGAAGTGATACTTTTACAAAGGTACTTAAAGAAAAGACTGAGACTTTTTTCTCAAAAAAGAATATTGAAAGTTTAGAAGAAGAAGCTTTAACAATTGAAACAATTACTGAAGAAGATGACTCTGTTATTAAACTGTTGAATAATATTGTTTTTTCTGCTGTAAATAAGAAAGCTTCGGATATTCATATTGAGGCTC
>JAUXFB010000146.1 GCA_030620255.1 Candidatus Aminicenantota bacterium
AATGTAGAGATTCAGGGCTTCATAATGCAGTAATAGTCCATGATTCATTTATTCATGAATTAAAACCATTTATTTCAGAACATTTTTCAAGAATTTTATATATATGGGATTGGTGGAACATGAATTTTTATCCAGATATTATTAAAAGAGAGAAACCAAAAATAGTTATTGAAGAAATGGCGGAACGTTTTCTAATGAATAAAAAACTTAATAATCCTGATGAAGTTCTTAATTTTAAAAAAAAGTAAAATAAGAATATAAAATCAAAGATTGCTATTTATTTTAAGAAATAAGAATAGGTTGTTTTTTAAGGCTTCAGTCTCCACTCCAATATGAATAACTGTTTTATTATTTACTGTTAGTTTCTTTAATTCAGATAATTTTGTAGAAAATATATTTCTTTTATGTTTTTTAGTGTCAAATAAAAGTGTTTTTCCATTTCGTATAACAACGGCAACTTCTTTTGGGTTTGTTATATTGAATATTATCTTATTATTTTTGTTCTTTTTTAGATTAAAGAACAGATCATATTTGTTTCCGTTTTTAACCCTAAAGATTTTTCTTTCTTTGATGTAAACAAAATTTCTTGAGTTGTTAAAAAAACTGATATTTTTGTCTGAATATTTATTTTTATTAATGAGATGTACATGAGGGTAAAAACAAAATATATAGGTTAAAGTAAAAAAAAGAATAAAGGAGATCACTTGTTTTTTTCTTTTTATGAAGGATAGCTTAAGTGGTTTCAAATAAAAGATTAATAGACTCATTGTAATCAAGATCATCCATATATAATTGGCTATATGAATGTGTTTTGGGGAATTCAAGAAAGAGGGAAATAGGGTTGATAAATTAATTGAATCACTTGAAAAGAAGTTTAGAATAGATGAAGAACATTGGGTTGTATATGAAAATACAGGCTGATATACGAATAAAGGATAATAGAACAGCCATATTAAAATAAAGATTGTAAAACCTGTTACCATTTTAAAAATATATTTCGAGTTCTCCTTGGGAATAGAATATGTATAATTGATTATAAAGACTATAAATATCCAGCTTACAAAAATCAGGGGTCTTCCTGTAGGAGCATAAGCACCTCGTACTGTTGTAAATGCATGAAAAAGAATATATGATAGGGAAATCCATATTAAAATATTTTGATTTTTTACTCTTTTTTTGAAACTAAAGAATGTGAAAAAGAAAATAGGAGTATAAAACAACAAACCATCTCTCTGGTCAAAGAAATATGCTAACAAGGCTCTTATTCTTATTGAAATGGGGATCGCAAAATAGTTTTGTTTTGGAAAGATGTTACCTGGATTAAAGGAACCATATAGAGTTTTGCAGTAAATCATTAAAAGAATAAAACTAAGAGCTGGGAATATAAAAAAATGAATAAATTGTTTTATATTTTTTTCCTTTAATAGCTTGAAAAAAATAACAAGCCCTATAACAATAATCGCAGGATAATATTTAACATGGAACCATGGAATAAGTGATAGAGAAAGACCTGATAAAAGATATTTTCTTTTATTAGAGAATGCAAAAATAAATGCACTTATCATTAAGGTTGCAGCAGGTAATTCAGGGTAAAGGTGAACGGAATGGAATATTAAGGGGAAAATAGATATAAATAATATATAGAAGCCAGATATATTTTTGTCAGGAAATTCTAATTTTAATAGATAGAAAAGGCTTAAGGCAAAGAAGGCATTTATTATAGAAGCAGCTAATCTGAAGTATAACTGAGGGGGTATTATTCCACCTATTAAATTAAACAGGAAGTAAAATGGGATTAACAAAAATGATACTCCCGGCATATGATAAGAAAGGTGTTTACCTTTATGATTTATAGTATGAGCTTGAATATTTACTGGTAAATACTTGAAATAGGTTTTATTATTAATATTATTTTTTAGATCAAAGTCTCCATCTTCAATAATACTCTGTGTGATCATTATAAAGTGAGGCTCATCACCTGATAGGTGAATGCCCTGTAAATATAAGATAAATGAAGATAAAGAGAATATTACAAATGCAATTAACCAGATTGTTATTGGTTTTGAGTTTATAAGAGAGAGTTTGAATTTTCTGGATTTTTCTGTATATGCAATGTTTATTATGTATATTAAAAATAAAAAACAGAGCAACCTGATTTTAAAATCAGTTATTGATGAATAGTTAATAAGCAAAATTGGTGAAAATATAAATAAAATATATGGATTAAATTTTTTATTATTTTGGAATAAGAAAATATATTCAAAAAGGACAATAATAATGGAACATAATATAAATAAAAACAATCCTACTTTTCCAAAATATGATGTAGAAATAAGGGATATTAATCCTATAATTGTTATTATTTTATTTTGATTCAAAAAAAAATTAAGTTTTAGCATATAATTAATTTCCTTAATTATTTTATTATATCAAAAATATAGATATTTAGAAATGTGCTGAATATAAGGTTATAATATTGTCAAACAATATTTTGTATGAGATAATCTCAATAATGAGAATTACAAATAGATCAATGATTTATAGGATTTTAATAGTAATAGGTTATTTATCATTTTATATAAATTTAAAAGAAGTAAATGTTTTAATTGTTTTTTCAACACTATTATTTGTTGTTTTAGGTTTTGTTGATTTAAAATTTAAAAGCACATATTTTAAATTATTATTTCCATTTTCTTCAGGGATTTTATGCTTTTTAATGAGACAATTTTATTGGGATAATTTTGATTTTTTAAACAGAGTTAATAACCTTTTACTCATTTCTTTGATATTCTCTTTGGTGTTAGCAGTATTGAAACTTGGGTTTATAAAGAAAGTTTTGCTATTTTTTAATAAATTAAATCTTAAAAAAAGGTTAATTATTATTTTTGTTTTAGCTGAGTTTTTATTTATTACTTCTTCATATATAATTGTTAAGAAAGGAGTAGTGTTAGGTGGTGATGAACCTCATTATCTTGTAATTGCTCAGTCAATAGCAAGAGATTTTGATTTAAATGTTTTTGATCAATATGCAAGAAATAAGTATAGAGAATTCATTAATGTAAGGTTGCGTTCTCATGCAAAGGTAGGGAAAGGTTTTAAAAAATGGTATTCTTTTCATCTCCCGGGTGTTTCTTTTACACTTGTGCCTTTTTTCTTTTTTAAAATCCCAATTCCCTTGCTTTATTTTCTTATGCGCTCCTATATGGGTCTTTTTGGAGCTTTATTATCTGTTTTAGTTTATCTCTTCTCTTTAAAGATATGGAAGAATTTGAAGCTCTCTTTTTTTATTACAATTGTTTTTACTCTAACTTCTCCAATATTTTTTATGTCAATTCATATTTTTGCTGAGATTCAGGCTATTTTACTTATATTATCTTCTCTATATATTTTATTGTTTTCAGAAAAAAAGAGTTATTTTAAAATATTATTAGCAGGTTTTTTACTTTCTATAACCATTTTCTGGGGCATGAAATATGCAATTTTTGTATATGTTTTTTCTTTAGGGTTTCTTTTTTTCTTTATTAAAAGGAAAGAATATAAAAAGGGTTTTTTGTTTATTTTATTTCCAATCATTTTCCAATTGCTCTTTTTTTCTTATCTTTTTTATGCTTATGGGGATTTTTCACCGAATTCTATTTATTATGGAGTTATGAGTGAGGCTCAGAAAAAAGAGCTTGTTAATACTGTTATAAAAAAGATTCCATTAAAGATACGGGTTGAAACACTTCTGGATTATTTTTTTGATCAGAGAGATGGGCTTTTATTGTATAACCCATTCTATTTCTTTGCTTTTCCTGGATTGCTTATTGCATTAAGGAAATTCAAAATTTATTTCAAGCATTTACTCATATCAGTAGCGAGTTTTATTTATATATTTTACCATGCATTTTCAACAATACGAGCAGGTTATTGTCCCCAGGCAAGATATCTTGTTCCAGTATTATGGATTTTAATGTTGTTTTCTATTATTTATTATCTTGAAAGTAAGAACAGGTTTTTAAAAAAAATTTTTGTTTTTATTCCAATTTATTCAGTATTTGTGGTTATATATCAAGTTTTTAATCCTTTCACTTTGTATCAAACTACAACTCATGATTATTTGTATAGGCCTGGCTTAATGTTTCAGCATTGGAGCAATCTTTATTTGAGATTACCAAATTTCCTTCCCTCTTTTGTTAAAGTTAATTCAAATGAGAGATATATACCAAATCTGGTTTTCCTTTTCCTTTTTGTTTTATTTGTGATCTTTTCATTAAAAAAGATAAAAAAAGAGAATTTAAAACCTCTGTTTCCCATTTTATTTTTATTCTTATTTGTGATTTTTTCTCTATTTCCTAGAGTACCTTTATTTAATCCAACTTTAGTTACAAAATCAGGAGCTATGCCTCATCTGATTTATAATGCTAATGTTTATCCTACAAAAAAGAAAGAGATGGAATTTGAAATTACAGATAATGGATATTATAGATATACAATTTCAACAGCAAGAGAGGTTAAATGTTTTGTTATTGAATTAAAAAAAGCAAAAGAAGATAAAACTAAGATTGAAATTTATAACTTTGATAGGAAGATGGACAATGTAGTATATCTATCAGAAACACAAAAGATTTACATTGAAGATCCTGAATATAGAAAAATAGGGAATAAATTATATTATCAGTTTACAGATAATATAAAGAGTAAAAATTTAAAACAAGCTCTTTTACATTTACAATTATATCCATATAAAAAGAAAAAGTTAAGAAATTTTTGAAATACGGATCATATTGGTCGCACCTTTCATAGGTGTTATACCAGCTGATGTTACGATTAAATCACCTTTATTAGCAAATTTTTTAATCTTAAGTAATTCTTCTCCCTTTAATATCATTTCATCAGTGTGTGGAGTAAATTCAATATAAATAGGGGATACACCCCAATATGAAGCCATTTTCAAAACA
>JAUXFB010000022.1 GCA_030620255.1 Candidatus Aminicenantota bacterium
CGCCCATAATCAAAACATTACGCATTATATCCTCCTATATAGATGTAATATTCTTTTGGATTTTAACAGTTAGTATAATAAATATTACATTACAAGTCAACTCAGTTCACTTGTAATAATTTAGTTTTTTCTCTCTATCTCCTCAATACACTTAGCTATTAGACTTAATCAAAACATAGAGAAATCTTTACATTACCATTCCTTTCGTGTATATTTGCATTCAGGATAATTTTTACATCCAATAAATTTTCCAAATTTCCCTTTGCGTTCTTTTAAAAGACTCCCGCATTCAGGACATATTTTTTTTGCATCTTCATTTTCTGTTCCTTGATTCTTAAATTCCTTTAAATCCAGAGTATATTTACATTCAGGGAAATTAGAACACCCCATAAAAGCACCAAATTTCCCCTCTCTTTTCACCAACACTTCACCACACTTTGGACAACATTTTTCATATTCATTTTCTGAATTTAACAAATTTTTACTATTCAGAGTACTCTTTACTGAATCATGAGGGTTTTCACATATTTTATTGTAGCCACACCACATACACAAAATAGAAGGTTGTGTTCTAAAATCATTTGTATTCTTTATGCGGGTAATTTCTTCCATTAAACTTATCTTCACATTTTTTGTATCTTCTCTTAAAAAAGGAACTACTACTTCTCTCTTTTCCTTTAGATCTTCAAAAGACAACTCAATTTTAGTATCTAAATTATTCTCAAAAATATATAAAGCATAAGATGGAAGTTGAAGAGTTTCCAAAGGATGAGATACCTTACCTGTTTTAAAATCAGTTATTCTAATAACTTTATCTTGAGTTTTTGAAACTCTATCAATAATACCTCTATATTTAATATCATTATCCAATAAAATTTCAAACTTGTGCTCTAAATGCAATGACTCACTCTTGTCAAAACAAAAAACTCTTTGAAAATAAGATGTTAATAATTCAAGTCCTTGATTAAAATAATCCTCAATACTATTATTTATTTTAATTACTTTTACTTTCAAAAGGGGCCCTTTATCCCAAGAATATTTATATTGATTATTAATGTCATCTATTTGTAATTCAATGTTTTTTTGCTTTTGTTCATATGCCCATTTTAAAGTTTCATGCACAGATGTCCCCATATATGATTCTATTGAAAAAAAAGCCTCTTGAATCTTTTTTATATATTTGTACTCAAATGACTTTGGACATGTTTTAAAAGAAGATATAGCAGAAAAACTATAACTATCCACTCAAAAAAGATTTACTCCAAAAAATCTATTGCTTTTGTAGGACACTTACCAACCCATTTCATTGCTTCTTCATTATTTAAGATTTCAATATTATTTATTCTGGAAAGGTTATTTTCAACAACAATTTCTTCATTATTAACACCTTTTATGCAGATTTTACAACCAATACAGGCATTTTTACAATTAGCTCTCGAAGTCTTTCCATTATCAATAGATTTACAGAAAACAAAAAACTTTCTTGAGATTGGGTGGAGCTCAAATAAATGTTTGGGGCAAGCTTTAACACACATACCGCATCCTGTGCATTTTTCTCTATCTACAATAGGAATACCTTCATCACCTATTCTAATTGCATCAAAATTACAAACTAAAACACAATCTCCATAACCCAAACAACCATAAGAACAAGACTTATTTCCCTTTTGAACAATTGTAGCTGCATAACATGTTTCAATTCCTCTGTAATCCGCCTTTATTTTAGCTGCTTCTTCAGTTCCCCTGCACATTAAAACAGCAACTTTTCTTTCGCTTTTTTCTATTTCAACACCAAGTATTTTCCCAATTGCATTTGCTGTTTCTGAGCCACCAACAGGACAACTATCAGGTTTAGATTCCCCAGCTACTATAGATTCAGCCAGCGCCCTGCAACCAGGGAAACCACATCCTCCACAATTTGCGCCAGGTAATACCTCTTCCACCTCATCGATCTTTGGGTCCTCTTCAACCTTAAATTTTTTCTGTGCAATTGATAAACCATATGCAAAAAATGCAGCTATGGCTCCCATCGTTAAAATTGAAATAATTAAACTACTCATTTTATACCTTACTTAATTAAACCTGCAAATCCTGAAAAACTTAAAGCCATAATTCCGGAAACAATTAATGTTATTCCCGCACCTTTCATTGGCTCTGGGACATCAGCTGCCTCTAACTCCTCCCTTATACCAGCCATTAAAACAAGAGCAAGAGTAAATCCAACACCTCCACCAATTCCCATTACTAAACCCTGTAAAAAGTTGTATTCTTTTAATGAAATAAGTAAAGCAAGACCCAATATAGCACAATTTGTAGTAATTAAAGGAAGGTAAATTCCCAAAGCTCTATAAAGCGGAGGACTGACCTTCTTCACAAACATCTCCACAAGCTGGACCAATGAAGCAATAACAAGGATAAACACAACATATTCCAAAATTTCAAGCCCAAATTTTTTCAATATAAGGTTATTAACAGCCCAACTTACAGCAGCAGTTATTGACATTACAAAAGTAACTGCAAGTCCCATTGAAAAAGCAGCATCTATCCTTTGAGATACCCCAAGAAATGGACAAATACCAAGAAACTGGCTTAAAACAAAATTGTTTACAATTACAAAAGAAATAAACAATAATATTAATTCCATTTATTTATACTCCTCTTGATTTCTTTCCTTTGAAAATCCCATAAGCACCAAGCATAATACCAAGAGTAAGAAAAGCTCCAGGAGCCATTATCATAACCATCCAGGGGTTAAACAAATCAGGCATTACTTGAATTCCAAACCATGTACCAAAACCCAGAATTTCTCTTACAGTTGAAAGAACTAAAAGAGATAGGAAAAAACCTATTCCCATACCAAAAGCATCAAGCAAAGACATCTTTACTGTATTTTTGGAAGCAAAAGCCTCCTGCCTTCCTAAAATAAGACAATTAACAATAATCAATGGGATAAATGGACCAAGAGCTTTTGATATATCATAAAAATAGGCTTTTAAAAAACTATCTACAAGAGTAACAAAAGTTGCAATAACTACAATAAAAGAAGCAATCCTTACAGAGGACGGAATGATTTTTCGTAATGAGGAGATTATTAGAGAAGACATTATCAAAACAAATGAAGTTGCAAGCGCCATTGCCACTCCATTTATTACAGTGCTTGTAACAGCAAGCGTTGGGCACATGCCCAGAAGTTGAACCAGAATAGGATTTTCTTTCCATATTCCCTTTGAAAATTCATATGCAGGAGTGGCCTTTTTCACTTTTCACCCCCTATTATATGTCTTATTTTCTTCATATTCCTTATTTTATTAATATTATCGTTTATTATATCCAATAGATATCTAGTTGAATATGTTGCAGCTGCCAATGCTTGTATTTTATTACTACCTTTTTCAGGAATCCTGTTTTTCACAAACTCAATTTTTCTGTTAATAGAAAGCCCTTTAAATTGTTTGCGAAAACTCTCTTTTTTCATATTATCACCCAAACCCGGGGTTTCTTTCTGCTCCAAAACTTCAATTCCAAGTAATCTGGTTATTTTGGGATTTACTGCAGCAATAATTTCAATTTTATCCGAAAATCCAGGTCCCTTAAGATGAAATCCCCATCCTACAAGAGTATCACCTTTAACTGCCCTATATATTGCAATTACCTTTCCATTATTATTTATATCTTCTTTCTTAAAATTATCTGCCTTTGGCATCAATCTTTTTAAGCCCTCGCTTAAAGCGCTTTGTTTATTAAGATTAACCCTTGTTTTTGTTACAGAATCAACAACAGCAAGAGAAGCGCCGGATATAATTGAAATTGACGTAAGAACAATAACCATTCTTAAAGTTTCACTCATTTTCATCTTATACCTCGCCAAAGATCTTAGGTTTTGTATATCTATTTAAAAGAGGAACAAAACAATTCATAAATAATATCGAATACATCATACCTTCAGGCAAACCACCAAACACTCTAATTACCATAACAACAATGCCGATTCCAACCCCAAATATTATACTTCCAAGCGGAGTAATTGGAGAACTCACCATATCTGTAGCCATAAAAAAAGCACCTAACATCAATCCTCCTGAAAAAAGGTAAAATAGAGGGTCCTGATATTTTACAGGATCAAGCAGATATAAGATCCCGGCAAAAACAGATACAGTTATTATAATACTTACAGGGATTTTCCAATCAGCCATTTTTAATAAAATCAAAATAATCCCAGCTATTATAATCAATATTGCTGATGTCTCACCAATACAACCGCCAGTATTTCCCAAAGTCAGTTTATTGAGAGCTGTTGATACACCATCAATCTTAAATCCTCCCAAAGGAGTTGCACTAGTTATAGAATCCAAATTAAAATAAAAAGGTTTTACCCATGTTGTCATATCAACAGGAAATGCAGCCTGCAAAAATGCTCTTCCAACAAGAGCAGGGTTAAATATATTATATCCAAGTCCTCCAAATAATTGCTTCCCTATAGAAATAGCAACTACTGAGCCTATAACTACATCTGATAAAGGCAATGTAGGAGGAAGGGTCAATGCAAGAAGAATGCCTGTTACTGCAGCCGAACCATCAAAAACCGGGGATATATCTTTTTTTCTCAGCTTTAAAAATATAAATTCCGTTAGTAAAGCAGTTACAAGACTTAATAAAATTCTTATCAACGCAGCCCATCCAAAAAAATAGACTCCTGCAATACACATAGGTAGAAGCAACAAAATAACAACATACATTATCTGTGGAGTGCTCCTTTTTATTTTAAAATGAGGAGATGATTCAAGTATTAGATTAAATTTATTTTCCATATTTATTTCCCCGAAGATTTTTTTATTTCAGTTATTTTGCTTTTTGCTACTCTTATCCAATGAACAAGGGGTATATTGGAAGGACATATATAGGAACATGACCCACATTCTATACAATTCATAGCACCATAATCTTCTGCTTTATCCCAAATCTCATTTTTAGCAAATCTTACAATCTTTGTAGGGATGAGAAACATTGGACAATGATTAACGCATTCTGCACAATTTATGCAATTAAATTCCTTATCCTTTCTTCCTTTTCCCAAAACAAGTATCCCGGATGTTGCTTTTGTAATACCCACATCAGATGTGAACTGAGCTATACCCATCATTGGACCACCAAGTATTAATTTTGTTATTTCATCTGAAAAACCACCAATATAGTCAAAGAGAAATGAAAAGGGTGTTCCAACTCTAACTAAAAGGTTAGCTGGATTTTCTAAAACCTCACCAGTTATGGTGAGCACTCTTTTATACAAAGGTATATTCTTCACAACTGCATCATAAATAGCTGCAGCAGTACCAACATTTGAGACAACAACACCTATACTGAAAGGAAGAGCACCTGGAGGAATCTTTCTTCCAGTAAGAGCACTGATAAGCATCTTCTCAGCTCCTTGAGGATACTTTGTTTTTACAGCTTGAACATAGATGTTAGATTCATTATCAGCCAGCTGAGACATCTTTTCAATAGCATCAGGTTTATTATCTTCAATTCCAACAATCCCTCTTTCTGCTCCAACAGCTCTCATTATAATTTTTAGCCCTTCTAATATCTTTTCAGGGAATTCAAGCATTGTTCTATAATCAGATGTAAGATAGGGTTCACATTCACACCCATTCAAAATAACTGTATCAATGTTAATATCTTTAGGAGGGGTAAATTTCACAGCAGCAGGAAATGCTGCACCTCCCATTCCAACAATTCCGGCTTTTTTAATTAATTTAAGTATCTCCTGTTTTGTTAATGATTTATAATCAATGTTTGTATTAAGGTCAAAATCAAATTCTTCTTTTTCTTCTGTTTCAATTTCAATACATGTATCTGAAGGGGAGAGAGGAGTCGGGTAATCTCCAATATTTTTTACAATTCCCGTACAACTTGAGTGAACGGGTGCAGATACAAAAGCTTCGGAATCTGCAATTATCTGTCCAGTTTTTACCCTATCACCTTTTTTAACAACTGGGTTTAAAGGTGCACCAATGTGCTGTCTTATTGGAATTATAACTTTTGGAGGTACAGGAACCTCTTTAATCTCTAAATTTTCAGTAATTCGCTTAAATTCTTTTGGATGAATACCTTTTTTAAAAGTTAATCTTTTCATTTTCATCATAACTCTTCATAATTTTTCGATTTATTGTTATATATTAAATAAAAATAAGCATATAACATAATCTATTAAAAATCAATAATATTTTGGAAACAAAACAAATTTTAAAAAGCCTATATATTATATATGCCGGAGGAGGGAGTTGAACCCTCACGAGAGCAATTTCTCGTCAGATTTTGAGTCTGATGCGTCTGCCAATTCCGCCACTCCGGCAAAGAAGCAATATTATAGTAACATATGGAAATTTTGTCAATAAAATGGAAATAGATTAAATGGAATAACTCTCCCCTTTTACCTTTTATTCATTAATAAAAATATTAAGATTCAGTCTGAGCTTTTAACTCTTTTCTGTAATGATCAAGAATAGTTGATTTTGAAATCAAACCCAGAAATTTATCATCTTCAACAACTGGAAGACTCCATGCTCTTGATTGATCAAATTTATTCAATATGTTTACAACATTATCTCTAATCGAAATTTGCGGAAAATCTGTTTCCATAACTTCTTCAACTATAATTGAATTTATAAGGTCAGAACTAAATATATAAGATTTTATATCATTGAAATTTACCATTCCAAGAAATTTACCCGTTTCTTTATCCTCAACAACAAAATAATTTCTGTGGGATTCTTTTATCAAAGGAATTAAATCTTTTAATAACATCTCCGAATCTACAGTAATCAAATCTTCTTCAAGCAATTCCTCCGCATTTATATCAGACAATATACGTGCATCTGTCCTGGGTCTTAACAATAAACCCTTTTCAGCAAGATCATATTGATATATAGAATGTTTTTCAATAAGCTTTGTTATTGTTAATGTAAGAAACGAAACAAGAAGCAAAGGTAAAATCACATCATAGCCACCAGTTATCTCAACAATTAGAAATATTCCAGTTAAAGGAGCCTGCAACATACCACTCAAAATTCCTGCCATCCCACTCAATGCAAATAGAGTTGATCCAGAAAATTGAACCTGTGGAAAAATTGCACTTAATAATTGAAAATAAAAATACCCTGAAAGACTCCCAATAACAAGACACGGTGCAAAAACTCCGCCAGCACCTCCTGAACCCAACGTAAAACTGGTTGCAAGAACCTTCATTACAATTAACACAAATATAATCAATATTGTACTTGAAAATTCTCCTGATATTAAAGTTCGTACTACTTCATAACCCTCGCCCTTTACAACAGGGAAAAAAATTATTATTACTCCAACTAATCCCCCTCCCAAAATAGCTCTAAAAATAATACTTTTTATACTTTTTTCAAAAAAAAGTTTAATCCATTTTAGAGTTCTCACAAAAAATAGAGCAAAAATTGCCAAAAAAACTGAAAGTCCCGCAGCAGCAAAGATATCATTAATATTTACATTTATTAAATGGTGTTTAAAAGGTATTTGATTGCCACTTAACATACGGCTTATTATAGTTGCAGTAACAGAAGATATTGCAACTGGTAGCATATTTAATGTGGACCATTCTCCAAGTATGACCTCCATTGTAAAAATAACCCCTGCTATCGGAGCATTAAAAATCGCTGCAATAGCGCCAGCAGCACCAGAACCAGCAGCAGCTATTCTTATTTTGTCATTAGTTTTTAAATATTTTGCTATATTTGAACCAATTGCGGCACCGCTTATTATAACAGGGGCTTCAGGCCCTGCAGAACCTCCACTTGATATGGTTAATAGACTTCCTATCAATTTTGATACAGAAGAACGTTTTTTGAGAAAACCACCTTTCATACTTACACTGTGAATGACTTCAGGAACACCATGTCCTTCAAAATCTCTAATTACATATTTCAAAAATAATACTGTTATCAATATGCCCATAGCAGGAAATAAAATAAAGTAGAAATTACCATGAAATTTTATAAAGAAATTAGATACTTTTTTAAGCCCAAAATTAAGGCCCACAGAAGCAAATCCGCTAAATATTCCAACTGCTATGCCAATTATAATTAATTGCGCTCTGTAATCAAGATTTTTTAATGTTGTTTTAATAATTAATTTTAGTTCTTTCACTCAATTTCTATTTATTTCAATCCAAATTGTTTTCTAACCCTTTAATCACTTTTAAACCCTTTTTCATTTTTCTCAATTAAGAAAATTAATTCTTCCTTGTTGCTGCAATTTTTAAGGTTATCTAAAAACACCTTACCTCTTAACAAATAACTCAATCTAGAGAGAAGTTTTAAATGAACTTTAGCTGATGGGCTAAACATAAAAAATAATACAAAAACAGGTTGATTATCTATAGAATTAAAATCAACTCTATTTTTTAAAAAAAAAACCGGGGCCATAAAATGTTTATATTTTAAACTTAACTCTCTTCTTGTATGAGGAATTGCTACTCCTTTACCAATACCTGTAGAAGCTATTTCTTCTCTGCTTATAAGTTCATTTAGTATGAGGCTTTTGTCTAATTTTTCTGGAAAATTAATTTTCTCTATTGCATTTTTAATAACACTATAGATATCATCTCCTTTAAGATCAAAAAAAACTCCTCCATTTTCAATACCTTTTTTCAATGTATAACCATCTTCACTTACTACATTCTTTTCGGCCTTAACACGTTTGGAGATAATCATACCGTGCGATTTAGCCCATTTTAAAATATCCTTTTCCTTAAAATAATAAGTGTTCCCCTTAAATTTGCAGGGGATTTGCCCTTGATAAACCCAGCGTTGCACCTTTACAACCGGAATTTGCAACAAAGAAGCAACTTCCTTTACACTTAAGTTCAACTCTTTTTTCATTAATAATTCATTATTTTAAATTGAATAAATCTATTCAATATATTGTTTTAAATCAATAACTTTAGCTGAAGGTTTTTGATTTAGGAAAAAACCAGGTAACTCTATTAACGCTCTTGCTGCATCCTGTTCTGTATCAAACATACCCCACATAACCAGGAAACCTATACGATTATTCTTCTTCTTAGTTATAATAAAAAATCTGCTTTTATCTTTTGTTTTCTTATAAGCGTTAAATACAGATCCCTTTAACATGTCATACTCAAGCAAAATAGTGTACTTTATGTTTTTTTTCTTTAACTCCCTTTTCCATATTTCTGCTGCAATTTCATACTTTCCCTGATTAAAATAACTCAAAGCATCAGGACTTTTAGATCTTTTTAATTTATAATTATTTCTCGTTTTATTTTCTCTTATATTTTCTATATTCTTTTTATTCTTATCCAGAGATTTATCCAACTTTTCTTGCTTAGAATCCTCTTTTTGCATTAAAATTTCAATGCTTTTATTATCCTTTTTTACAATAGATTTCTTCCCTTCAACATTAATTATTTCTTTTTTATTAGAATTATC
>JAUXFB010000021.1 GCA_030620255.1 Candidatus Aminicenantota bacterium
AATTATTCCTTATATTTAAATAAAATCCAAGCATAAAATTGAATTGACAAAAAGTAAAAACTATAATAATATAAAAAAAAGGAGATATATAAAATCTTATAGAAATTATGCTAAAACAAATAAATAAAACTCCAGTTCCAATAATTTATAGAGACATTTTAAAAAACAAAATGAATGGTGAATTAACTATAAGAGGGCATGATTTTACTAAAATTCTATTTTTTCTTGATGGAAACTTAGCATTTGCTAAAACCACAAAAAAAGAGGAAAGATTCGGTGAGATTTTACTTGAGCTAAAAAAAATAAATCAATCACAATTCTTAAAAATAAAAGATTTAATTAAGGAAGAAAGAGATAGCTTAGGAAGGATTCTAGTAAATAAAAAAATAATAAATAATAAAGATATATACCTTGCTCTCATTCATCAAATAAAAACCATTGCAATATCAACTTTTTCTCTACCCTCTGTAGAATGGGATTTCAATCCACATGTCTCGAACATTCCAAGTAATTCAAAATTTGATGTTGATTTATTAGAAATAATAAATGAAGGAATTAATAAAATAAGTGATTTTTCTTTTTATAAAAACAAATTCCTTTCTCTTGCAGTTGAGGTTTCCTCAATTCCAGAAAATATCAAAAAATCCCTGTCTACAGAAGATTACCAATTTTACGAAAAATTATCTGATCTTAAAAACAGGTTAACTGACCAAATATTTTCTGAATTAAAAATAAAAGAAGAATTTTTCTGGAAAAAAATAATTTTATTCTATATCTTAAATATTGTAAGCTTTTATGAAATTAAAATTGATGAGAATCTTGAACAAAATATTGAAGAACTATTAGAATTGTACGAAAAAATAAAATCAGACAAAATTAACTTATATCAATTACTTAATATAGAAAATAATGCAACCCAAGATGAGATAAAAGATGCTTATTTCAAACTTGCAAAAAAATATCACCCCGATAGAATTTCTACTACTACTAAACCTGAAACACAGGAAATCGCAAACCTTGTGTTTGCTTCCATAAATAAAGCATTTGAAACATTACGCGATGAAGACCAAAAAAGAAAATATGATAAAGAAAACCTTATGACAAAAAATAAGACTTGTGAAAACTTAATAGAAAGGGCAAAAATCCTCTACAGGAAAGCCAAGACCCTATACAATAGTCAACGATACTGGGAAAGCTCAACTGTTATGAATGAAGCTGTTAAATATGATAGCTCAAAATCATCATATTTTCTCTTATTAGGACTTAGCCAAATGAATGTGTCCACATTGAAAAGAGAAGCTGAAAAAAACCTAAAAAAAGCAGTTGATATAGATCCATGGAACGCAGAACCACTTGTTGCATTAGGTAAATTATATTTTTCAGAGAATATGATAAAAAGTGCTGAAAATTATTTTAGAAAAGCATTATCAGTAAACCCAGAACATGCCCTAGCAATAAAAAAATTAGAAAAAATAACTAATAATCACTCCAAAAAAACTAAACCACCCTTTAGTTTCCTATTCAAAAAGAAAAAAAATTAGTCTTCTAACCTTTATTTAAAGATCTATCTACATTGAATTGAGGAAATCTAAATTTCAATTTATATTTAATTCAGAATTTAATACTTTTTTTATCTTTTTTACAATCTGCTGAATTTCTTTGTTTACCTTTACAGCTTCTTTTGCTAATTTTGATTTAAAATCCTTATCATCAATACTCTGAAGATTTATCATAACATTATAAAAAGCTCCCTCGGATGCAGCAGATGCAGTCAAACCTGCTACTCCTGCATCTGACAATGAATTTTTATTACCTTTTTCAGTAACACACAAAGCCAATTTGGCAACCTCTTTTGATTTTTCAAGAACTGAAAAAGGAATCAAAGTAGCCTTTTTTGTTCCCTCTTGAATTTTTTCATTTCTTAATTCTTTTTCTTTATCACTCTTTTTTGGTAAAGAAAAAGCTTTCATAATCATATTAAAAGCTTCTGTATCTTTATCGATTGCTTCAAGAAAAAAGTCTTTTAATTTTTGGGCATCCTCTGATACTTTAATCATTTCTTCCCTTACTTCATTATACCCTTTCTTATTATATGTGAGATTTCCAACCATTGAGCTCAAACCAGCAGACAAAGCCCCATTTAGAGCTGAAATACTTCCTCCACCGGGAGCAGGTGAATCAGAAGCTAATTCATTTGCAAATTCACATAAATTCATTGATGCTAATTTTCCTTTCTTTTTAAACCTGTATTCAATAATTTTATGCTCCGTTTCAAATTCTGATATTTCATTTAACCCAAGACTTTGTACTGCAGCCCTTACAATTTCTTCTTCAGAAACTCCTGTAGAAGCTCCCTGTTTTATTAAGTAATGCTTTCCAACATCAAGAATCGCTTCAAGAGGAATTAATCCAACCAGTTCACTACCTGTTACTCTCACACCAAATTCTGTAGCAAATCTCTCTGCTTCCTCAAAGACCCTGTACAGAGGCGTTATCTTATAGTTCAAAAGGTTTACAGAAATCTGAGCCATATTATATTCATCAATATACCAACCAACAGCTCTAATTTTTTTAAGTGTTCCAGGCATTTTTTTTCTTCTACCTGTTTTAATATCTTTTACAGTTCTACCCTTCTCTCTAATACGATTAGCAATTTTTCTTGCTATTTTAACGTCTCTTGTATTCAAATTAACATTGTAAGCTATTAAAAACTCTCTGGCACCTATTGCAGTCGCGCCTGATTCTTTATTAAATATTGGTTTCCCAAAATCAGGTTTATATTTTTCAGTCTTCAATTTCTCAGGAAGAGCTTCATATTCACCCTCCCTTAAATATGCAAGGCTTCTTCTCTCCTCTGAAGTTGCAGATTCTTCATATAGATAAACAGGTATTTTTAACTCCTCTGCAACTCTCTTTCCAAGATGTTTTGTAATCTCAATACAATCTTGCATAGTAACTCCAGAAACAGGTACAAATGGGCAAACATCTGTTGCTCCCATTCTTGGATGTGCTCCTGAATGCTTAGACATATCAATTAATTCACCTGCTTTTTTAATTGCTTGAAAAGCTGCTTCCTTAACACCCTCAGGAGAACCTGCAAAAGTCACAACAGTCCTGTTAGTATCTTTTCCAGGGTCAACATCAAGAAGAACAATATCCGGAATTTTTTTTATTTCTGTAGTTATTTTATCAATGATAGACAAATCTCTTCCTTCTGAAAAGTTTGGTACACATTCTACTATTTCTCTCATGTTCTTCTCCTTTTTTTATTTCTTTTCCTCCACTCAATTATATCTCTATGATTTCCGGATAATAAAACCTCAGGAACTTTTAAATCTTTATAATCCCTTGGTTGTGTATACTGAGGAAATGCAAATTGATTATCATAAAAAAATGAATCGGTTTTAACAGATTCAGGATTCCCAATAACTCCATATATCATTCTGCTCACACTTTCAAGAATAACTTCAGCAACAACCTCTCCTCCCATTAAAACATACTCTCCTATTGAAATCTCCTCATCTACAATCTCATCAATAACCCTCTGATCAACACCTTCATATCTTCCGCAAAGAAGGATTAAATGATCTTCATTAGAGAGCTCTTTTATCTTTTTTTGTGTTAATAATTCAGCATAAGCAGAAAATAAAATAACCTTTCCCTTCATTTTTTTCTGAATATGATTAACAGCATTAAAAAACGGTTCCGGTTTCATTACCATTCCAGAACCGCCCCCAAAAGGTTTGTCATCAACCTTTTTATGCTTATTCGTAGTAAAATCCCTTAAATTATAAACTTCTATATTAACCAATTTTTTTTCAACAGCTTTACTAATTAAACCACATGTGATAAAATTATTTATTATTTCCGGGAAAATTGAAACTATTGAAAAATTCATCTTTTATTTAAATCTTTTAACCCTTCTGAAGGATCAATAACAATTAATTTTTCTTTTTTGTTAATCTTTATTATATCATTAAATGGAACATAAACAATATCATTCTTATATTTAATCTCTAAAATTATATTTAAACTACTAACTCTTATATTCTCTAAAGTTCCCCACAAATCGCCTTTAATATCTTTTACTTCAAAATTTAATAAACTATTACGCTCAATATTCCTTTCTGGATCGTTTAAACCAAAAATAGAATACCCAACAAGTTTGTAGGCTTCATTAATTGAGTTTATACCAAAGAATTTTAATACTCTTATACCCTGAATTTCTTTAATATACTCGATTCGTTTTTTTTTTTATTTTTTTCAGATTTTAATATAACCTCTTCCCCTTCCTTACAGGGTAGAGAAATAAAATCAGGGGAAAGTGTACATACAACCTCCCCCTTATTCCCTCTAATTTTTGAAATCTTTCCGAAGAAAATCAAGTGGCCTTACGGTTTTGGACGATCTTCGAAATTTTCAATAATTTCTAAGTTATACCTTCTTCTCTGCTTCATTCCAGCAGCAGCAAGGATTGTTCTGACAGCTCTTGCAGTTCTACCTTGCTTACCAATTACTTTTCCAAGATCAGATTGGTTAACTCTTAATTCTAAAATTGTGGTTTGCTCTCCATCAATCTGAGTTACCTTAACCTCATCTGGATTGTCAACCAATGCTTTGCATACTGTTTCAACAAGTTGTTTCACTTTGTCCTCCTTAATTATCAGAATTAACTTTCTTTATTAACGATTTTACTGTTTGAGATGCTTTTGCCCCTTTTTTTATCCATTCATTGTATTTATCTAAATCAATCTTAATTTCTACTGGATCAGACATTGGCTTATAATATCCAATTAAATCCAAGTAATTAGAGTCTCTTGCCTTTTCCTTTTCAATTGCCACAATTCTGTAATGGGGCTTATGCTTTGTTCCTTTTCTAGTAAGTCTAATTGATACCATTAAATTTCACTCCATTTTTAAATTAGATAATGAATTTAACCCATTTTTGATAAAAAGTCAAATTTTTTTATCATCTTTCTAAAAAATGGTTTTTTCATGTATTTCTTCATATCTAAAAATTGTCTAATAAGTTGATTTATTTCCTGAACAGTCCTCCCACTACCTTTTGAAATTCTCAGTCTCCTTCTCCCATTTAGAATCTTTGGTTTTTGCCTTTCTTCTTTTGTCATTGAATTTATAATAGCACATAAATGCTTTATTTTTTTATCATCAATATCTGGATTATTATTAATATTTTGACCAATTCCCATTGCAGGTATGTTAGGTAACATACCTATAATATCGCTTATTGAGCCGAGCTTTTGAACTCGATTTAATTGCAACTTAAAATCTTCAAGAGTAAATTCATCTCTCATCATCTTTTTAGCAATAAGCTTCGATTCTTTTTCATCAAATTCATTTTCAGCTTTCTCAATCAGAGTCAACACATCTCCCATTCCAAGAATTTTAGATGCTAACCTCTCAGGATAGAATTTTTGAAAATCTATATATTGTTCTCCAACACCTATGAATTTTATGGGTTTACCTGTTACATTAACTATAGAAAGGGCTGCTCCACCTCTTGCATCTGCATCCAGCTTTGTGAGAGCTATAGAGTCAATCCCAAGTTTTTCAGAAAAACTCTGTGCTGATTTAACAGCATCCTGGCCAGTTAAGGAATCAGCAACAAAAATCACTTCAGCCGGACTTAATATATCTTTTATTTTTTTCAACTCTTTCATTAGCTCTTCATCAATATGGAGTCTCCCAGCAGTATCAGCTATTACATAATCATACCCATATTCTCTTGAAGATTTCATTATTCCTTTTATTATATTTTTAAGGTTATTGGAATCTGTTTTAAAATAATTTACTTCAATCTCTTTTGCAATAACCTCTAATTGCTCTCCTGCAGCAAGTCTCTTTAAATCAAGTGAGCATAAAATTGATGATTTACCTTGATTTTTCAAATAAAGGGCTAATTTTCCAGCAGTTGTGGTTTTACCAGTTCCCTGAAGTCCTACCAACATAATAATTGAGGGTTTTCTTGAAGATTTATTTAGTTCTTTATCTTCAGAACCAAGCATTTCAATTAACTCATTCTTTACAATTTTTACTACTTGCTGATAAGGAGTTAAGCTATCCTGGACCTCTTTCCCCAGGGATTTTTCCTTTATATTTTCAATAAAATTTTTAACAACCTTGAAATTAACATCAGCTTCCAAAAGAGATAGTTTAATCTCTCTAAGTGCTTGCTTTATATTATCTTCAGTGATCTTTGCTTCACCTTTCAAATATCTTAAGACCTTATTAAATCTCCCTGATAAATTTTCTAACATTTCATTCCTCTAAAAGATTTTATCATAAAAAATAATTCAATGTAAGTTTAAGAATTGTCTACAAAAGAGACAGATAATTTGTTTACTCATTGGAAGTTGATTTGATATTTATCCTAGATTTAACCCAATTTCCCTTTAAATACCATACCAATATCATTAAAAATGCAAACAGATTCGAAAAAAACATTCCACCCCATATTCCCACAGAAGAATTAATATCCTTAGTACCATTTAATAAAATGAATGAAAAAAAGTAAACAAGCGGGATTCTAAATACCCATATCCTTGCAAGATTTGTTGCCATAACTGGAACAGTAAAACCAGCACCCTGAAAAGCACTATTAAAAACCGAAGTTAAAGCAAAAAAGATAACTGATGGAGAAACAATGTAAAACATTATAGTGCCTATTTGATGAACAAGGGGATCTTTAGGGATAAAAAAGATAGTAATATATTCCCCGAATAAAGCAGTTAATATCATAGAAGGAACTATAACTACCAAAATCAAATATACCCCTTTCTTCACTGCATCTTTTGCTCTCCTCAAATTATTTGCACCAAGATTCTGTCCCACTATAGCACTAACTGCAGAAGAAATACCCAGTGCAGGCATCATAAAAAGATGAACAACCCTGTTGGCTATACCATACGCAGATATAACAGGAGTACCAAACTTATTAACAATACCTATTAAAACCAGAAATCCAAGAGAAGCTCCAGACATTCCTATAGATGAAGGAAAACCTATTTTAAATATTAATGGGGTCAATTTGAAATCTGGCTTAAGGTGTTTAAGATTCAGCTTAATTCCCTTTGTTCCTGAGAAAAAGTAATATATACCTACAAATGACGCTATTCCCCTTGTTATAATAGTTGTTAATGCAGCTCCCTTTACTCCCAAGCATGGAAATCCAAACCATCCAAAAATTAATATGGGGTCCAGAATCAAATTAATTGCAGCTGATATGATCTGAATTTTTAATGGTGACATCGTATCTCCATACCCATTCATAACAGATTGATAAACAAAAAAAGGAAATGCAAGAGGCATTCCAATAACCATAACTCTATAATAGGAAAGTGTTAAATCAAATGTATCTTCAGGAGTTGCTAAAAAATTTAAAAAAACTTTGTCAAAAAAAAGCCCTACAAAAACAAAAAAAACTGAAAAAAATATTAGATAAAGCAGAAGGTTTCCAGCCACTTTGTTTGCCTTCTCTTTTTCCCCTGAACCAGTATATTGAGAAACAAGAGTAGTGCCTGCTATTGAAAACCCCATTCCAAGAGAAATTATAAAAAATATGATATTAAAAGATATTATAGGAGCAGCTAAAGCTTCCCTTCCAAGTTTTCCAAGCCAAAAAGCGTCAGCAAGATTATAGAGCATTTGTACAACAGATGCTATTGCCATTGGATATCCAAGCTTTAGAATAGTTTTGTAAAGATTCCCCTCTAATAAATTTATCCCATTTTCTTTAGTCATAAGTGTTGCATTATATTATATCTGCATTCATTTTAAAACTCATTTAGCTGTTTTTTGATTCCGTATCCAATTTTTTACATAAAAATTATTTTTATTGAATATTTTATAAAATTGAATTATTATAATTATTGGGGGTAATAATATGGAGTTATATGTTCTAATGACAAAATTAACTCCTGAAATCTCAGGAGATCTTAAAAGACGTGAAGCAATTGGAAAAGAATGGAAAAAAAAAGTAGATAGGCTGTGCCCTGATGTGAAATGGATTGCTCACTATTCTCTACTTGGACCATATGATTTTATGGATATCTATGAGGCTGAAAATAATGAAACAGCTTCAAAGGTCTCTATGATTACAAGAGCTAATGGAGCTCTTTCTGTTGAGACCTGGCCTGCTATGAACTGGTCTAATTTTCTGAGTATGATAAAAAAGATTGAATAGTTTTAATAATATCTAATTAAACACATTGCATGAAAGTAGAAGAAATTGATGTGTCTGCTTATTCAGGCTATAAACTTTATGAGAAACCCTTAAAATTCATTTACAAAAATGAGGAATTCACAATTGATAAAATTTTAAGTAGAAGTACAAAAGATTCATTTTTAAATCACAAAACACAACACTGGTTTAAAGTACTGTGCAAAAACAAAAAAGTTTTTACAATTTTTTATGACATTGATCAGGATAAGTGGTTTATTTTTCTATTCCCTTTCTAGCTTGCACATTCTCTTTGAAATAGTGTTTTATCTCCTTCATCTCTGTTATTAGATCAGCTTTTTCCTTTATCTCTTCAGGAGCATAACGCCCTGTTAAAATCAACTCGATATTCTCTGGTTTACTTTCAATAATCTCCAAAATGTACTTTTTATCAATTATTTTAAAATGCAGAAGCACATTCACTTCATCAAGAATAATAATATTATATTTTTTGCTATGTATTGCTTTTTTAACAGCTTCAACCCCATCCATAGCACACTTTTTTTCCTCTTTAGAGGGCTCTTCTCCTGTGTGATGAAACTCAGGTAAACCAAACTGCTCAATTTTAATATATTCATTTAGATATCTATTTATTGATATAAGTTCTTTATACTCTCTTTTTTTCATAAACTGTGCAATATATGTTCTCATACCATTGCCTGCTGCACGAAGAGCAAGTCCAAGAGCTGCGGTGGTCTTCCCTTTCCCATTACCAGTATAAATCTGGACATAACCTTTAAATTTCATATATTCATTATATCATAATTAATGACTCAGTTGATTGATTTAGAATTTCTTTCTAATTATTAGATTTTTGCAATAATTCCCTTCTTGATTCTTTCATTTTTGTTGAATAAATTGTTGAAACACCATTTTCATCCATAGCTATACCATAGATATAATCAGCTTCTTCCATTGTCTTAAAATTATGTGTAATAACCAAAAATTGAGTTTTTTCTTTTAGTTTATGAAGAAACTTAAGAAATCTTTGGATATTTGCCTCATCTAAAGATGCATCAACTTCATCAAAAATGCAGAAAGGAGAAGGCCTATACTCAAACAAAGCAAATAAAAATGCTAAAGATGTAAGGGCTTTTTCTCCTCCAGAAAGTAGCCTCAAACTTTGAAGTTTCTTGCCAGGAGGTTGAGCTTTTATCTCAAGTCCAGTTTCAAGGACATTATTTCTATCCAACAAACTAATTTCAGATTCGCCACCTTCAAATAGTATTTGGAAATTTTTTTTAAAATTATTATTAACTTCATCAAATGCCTTAAAGAAACTTTCTCTTGACTCTTCATCTATCCTTTTTATTGCATCATTCATATCACAAAT
>JAUXFB010000282.1 GCA_030620255.1 Candidatus Aminicenantota bacterium
GTTTCCTGCCATTCCAAGATGGTTTTCATCTTCGGTTAAATCATCATATTGAAGTGTAGAAAAAGTAGATGCAGTGTTTAACAACCCTGAGTAATAAACTGGGGTTGCCCTTATTGATAATTGAGCTGATCCAAGTACTACAGGTTGATTAACCTTAAAAATATAATAACCACTAGTTCTAACTATAATACCAATATCATTTTCATGCCATGCTGTTATAGTAGGGTCATCTTGATCATCAACACTATCTAAAAATAATGTTATATCTGCTTGTGGGTCAAAAGTTGCAGTTGTTTTGGTAGTGGCTTTAGGATCCCCAGCAGCCAGTATAATACCATCAGGACCATTTGTGTTATTTAGAGGGTAAATACCAGTAAATGGGGATGGGCCTCCTAAGAATGATGGAGTGTAAAGCAAAGATAATACAGAACCAGCACTTCTTATATTGTCGCATAATACCAGTTCTATTGCTCTTGATGCCTGGTTCATGTCAAGTTTTCTTCCCTCTGTTAAGTGAAATGTTTGAGTTCTCATAATAAGAAGATACATTGTACCCATAACAATAAGAAATACTACTGAAGAAACCATTACTTCAATCATTGTAAAACCTTTGTTTTTTTTCATTATAAAGTCCTTAATATTGATAATACGAGAGGTTTTGAGTTTAATTTTTGACTTCTCCAGATCACTGAACACATTATCCTGTAGTTATCCATATCAATTTGATTTACAGTAATTGTTCTGGAATAATCAGGATATTTCTTTATAGTACCAAAATCTTCTGTTTGTCCAGGGGCATAGTAACCTGGAAGTAATGTAGAGTCCAGTCTTAAGAGCATTTCAACACCCTCCTCTGCAAGTTGTACAGCTTTTGTGTGATGTAGAGCAAAGGAGTTCATCTTTATGTGCACTGAGGTCATTGTTAAAACCCCTATTACTATAAATGATAAAATAGTAACAGAAACAAGAGTTTCAATAAAAGTAAAACCTTTTTTATTATTTAAAATCTTTTTCAACTCTAATTCCTCCATATGGATATATTTTTATATTAATTTCGTCTGTACCTTTATCTCCTTCAGATCTAAGTTCTATAGTTTGTGTACCGAGTAATTCAAATTGGTTAGGAGCATCAGGTTTCACAACAAGTCCTCTTGAATTTATACAAAAATCAGTGGGGTTGTTTATTGTAACATTAAAAGCTGTTTTTCCACCACGATAACCTATTTCATCTAAAGGCTGCCACATAGCACCATCCCATCTGAAATATGAATAACTATTGGAAGTAAATGTTATTCTTATTGTCCTGCTTTCCCTTGCTGTTCTTTGTTTGATTTTATAAATTTCACCTGTGATTTTATTTGCATCATCGTTTAGATTTATCCTATCTTTATTTCTGAGACTGTAGCCTAAAGTGATTGCCAGCATAATTGCTATAAAAGCCACGACAATTAGTAATTCAATTATAGAAAATCCTCTGTTTTTCTTCATTTTTACCTCACTTATTACAATGCAATTTTTATGCCAAATTAAATATCGTACTTTTAAAAAACAATATCCTGCATTCCTTATTACTTATTATAGGATGTTTTTCAGAAAAGTAAAATCAAAAGACTCTCTTGAGAAATATTTTTTCATACAAAACAGTGTAATTATTACACAAAGAGAAATTTTATTTCATAATTGATTGGCAAATTTTGTTGTCAGAATTAGTTATTTTTTTAATCTATGTTTATTAACATTGGATATAAAAATCCAGATAATTCTTGCCTATAATTTAGATTAAATGTTATAATAAATTAATGAGAAAAGAGAAAAAGGAATTTAGAATATCTTTAAAGAAAAAAATAAATCTCATTTTGAGTTCTAAAAAAAGTAAAGAAGAGATCTTTGAAGAATTAGAAGAATTATTGATTCTATCTGATATTTCCGTTAATCTTGTTGAAAAGATCCTTGTAAACATAAAGAAAAAAGTTAAATTGACTTTTGAGAAAGAGGATTTTTTCTTTGTTTTAAGTGATGAGTTAAAAAATATTTTTATTTCAATTGATTCAACTAAAATAAATCTTCCAGATGAGAAAAATATAATATTTATTGTTGGAGTTAATGGAAGTGGTAAAACCACAACAGCTGCAAAAATTGGCTATTATTATATGAATAAGGGTAAAAAAGTATTAATGTCAGCAGCAGATACTTTTAGGGCAGCTGGAAGCTCACAACTTTCTTTATGGGGACAAAGGATTGGAATTCCTGTAATTGGAGGTGCAAAAGGAGCTGATTCGGGTTCAGTTGTTTTTAACAGCCTTAATTCTTTTAATAGTAAAGATTTTGATCTACTTATTGTTGATACTGCAGGAAGAGTTCAAACAAAGACTAATTTAATGAAAGAGCTTGAGAAACTTGAGAAGATAATAAAGAAATTCTTTCCAAATCAGCCATCTGAAGTGTTATTGATAATAGATGCTACAATGGGTCAAAATACATTGGACCAGGCAAAAAAATTTATAGAGTTTTCCGCAATTACAGGTCTTGTGCTTTCTAAGATGGATGGTACAGCAAAGGGGGGTACTATTATTAATATAATAGATGAAATGGGAATACCCGTGAAATTTGCTGGAACGGGAGAAACAGAAAAGGATTTGGTTGAATTCTCATATGATGATTTTATTGAGTCTCTTTTGGGTGACTGATATGTGTGTAAAAGCTGAAGATTTAAAATTTATGAAAATTGCCATTAAACTTGCACACAAAGGAAGGGGGTTTACAGAGCCAAATCCTCTGGTTGGTGCTGTTGTTGTTAAAAATGGAAAGATTATCTCATATGGATTTCATAAAAGTTTTGGACAGGAGCATGCTGAGAAAATGGCTCTTAAGCATGTTACAGAAAAAAACACAACACTATATGTTCCGCTTGAACCCTGTTCACATTATGGCAAAACTCCTCCATGTACTGATTTAATTATAAAAAAGAGGGTAAAACGTGTAGTAATTTCTATTAAAGATCCAAATCCTGTTGTTGGAGGTACAGGAGTAGAAAAA
>JAUXFB010000005.1 GCA_030620255.1 Candidatus Aminicenantota bacterium
TAAATAAGGCTTTTTTACTATCCGGACTTATAAAAACAGATTCAAAATTTTCTTCAAAATCTGAAATTTTATGTGTCACACCTCCATCAGTATAATAAATATACATTGAATATTTACGTCCAGAAGATTTAGCCCTATCAATAATCTCCCTAATATTTCTGTAACCTTCTTTATCTTTTCTTTGACTATAAACTGAATATATTAAAAATGAATTATTATGTGCCCACCATAAAGTTGATAAATTCTTGATTTCTCTAATTAGACATATTTGTCTGTTATTATTTAAATTATAAACAAAAATAGAACTTATATCCTTTTTAGTCTTAATATAAGAGAAACTAATTGAATCATTTAACCATTTAAAACCTTTTATCTTACCAAAATTTTTTGATGAGAAAATAATTTTTCCGTTTTGTGTACTCAAAATTTCTATCCAGTTTTCCGTGTCACCCGTTTTCTCTTTTATTTGTTTCAAAAAAACTGCTACTAATTTCCCATCTGGAGAAACAGAAGTCCTTCTCACATTTTTTATATTTAAAATATTTTCTTTATTAAGTCTATGATACGGGGTTAAAGATATCTCATTCTTAAATGATCTTTTACTCTCTAAAAATACATTGAGTTTAAAAGATTTATCTTTTGGCAAAACAACTTTTAATACCAAAACATGTTTTGTATTCATAAGATTTAAATCAGTACTGACTTTATTTCCTGATTTTAAGGTTTCAATTAAGTTTCCATCAAGGAAAACAGAAATAGGAACATCAATATTCTTTATCAACAATTTTGTCTGAGACCATCTAAAAGTTTCAATATATGTTGCAAAATAAATTATTTGAGTTTTAGAAGAATTAAATCTCTGATTTTCAAAAACTCTCCAATACAGCTTTTTATTTCCAATCCATTCTACTCTTTCTCCCTTCAAAGGGCGTAATAAAGGCAATACAATAAAATTAAATTTCAATATACTTGTGTCATTTTTCATTGTTTTTATTTCAATATCTGGTATTTGTGCAGGCCCTAAAACAAGCCATTTATCAATTTTTTGTAAGTGTGAATTCTCCGAATAAATATAAAAATGAGAAAATGATAAAAAACTTAAAATAAAAGCAATAAAAAATAGTTTAGACCTCATTTCTCCTCCTCAAAATCTATCTAATATAATATTGATTAAGAAAAAACTCTAAATCTTACAAGACTATTTAAATGTCTCGACTTTTCTATTTAAAAACTTCCATTCATACTCAACATTTTCTTGAATAAATCTATAATCCTTTTCTTTAAGGTGGCGAAATCTTCCCTGTAGTTTTAAATATTCATCTACTGGAACAAACTTCTTTGGATTAAAATTAAGTTTATAAGATACACCATTCTCAACCTCATATACTGGAAAAATTCTTGTCTGAACTGCGAGTCTCGCTATTTTTACTGTCAAATCAGGAGGCATCTTCCACCCAGTAGGGCATGGTGCAAAAACATGGATTAATTTAAATCCTTCTGTATTTTTTGCTTTTTCAAGTTTTTTTATAAAATCTTCAGGGTATGCAATAGATGCTGTTGCTGTATAAGGGACTCTGTGTGCAGCTATGATTTCAACAAAATCCTTTTTGGGACGGCTTTTAGGGTTGTTAACAGGTGTTGTAGTAGTCCAGGCACCCCATGGAGTAGCAGAAGAACGCTGAATTCCGGTATTCATATATGCTTCATTATCATAAACAATATAGAGTATATTATCATTTCTCTCAGCAGCTCCGCTTATTGCCTGTATACCAATATCAAACGTACCACCATCACCTGCCCATGCTATTACATTAATATCTTTTTTACCAAGAGCATCCAGACCTGACCTAATACCGGATGCAGCAATTGCAGCTGTTTCAAATGCAGTATGAAACAAAGGAACAGAAACTGCTGAATATGGCCATGGCCCATCTATAACACTCCAGCAACAAGCTGGAAATGTCAGCATAGTTTTTCTGCCAAATACTTTTAACATATAACGCATAGCAATAGTTGCGCCGCATCCCTGACAACCTAAATGTCCGGAGGACATTATCTCTTCTTGAGGAATAGTTAGTTTACTCATAGTTTCACCCCTGACCATATAATATCTTTTTCAGGCTTATCTTTTCTCATTGCATCATCAACCATATCAGAAATGGCCTCAGGAGTAACATCTCTACCACCAAGACCTGCAATATAACCAAATATTTTCGGTTTATCTCCCTCTATATTATAAAAAGCCCCCTTTATTTCATCAAAGAAAATACCAGATTTTCCATAGGAAATATTTCTATCAATAACAATAGCTTTTTTCTTGTTCAAAAGTACACGTACAACATCTTTTACAGGGAAAGGCCTGAATACTCTTAACCTAAGAAGGCCGATGTTTATACCTTTTGCTCTTAAACTGTCTATCGAAGCCTTTGCTGTACTGGCTATTGTTGCAGTTGCAACAAGTATAATTTCAGCACCCTCTGTGCGATACTCTTCTACCATACCATACTTCCTGCCAAATATTTTTTCAAATTCTTTCCCTTCTTTTATAATAATATCTTCTGCTTTATCCATTGCTTCCTGCATCTTATATCTGAATTCCATATAATTCTCAGGGCTTGATAATGCGCCAAATGAATGTGGATCATCTATATCCATCTTTATTTCCAGCTTATATGGAGGTAAATATTTATCAACAAGTTTTACCTCTGGTATATCTACATTTTCTGCAGTATGTGAAAGAACAAATGCATCAAGACAAACCATTGTAGGTAAAAGCACCTGCTCAGATACCTTATAACCCATTATAATCGAATCAAGCACTTCCTGGTTATTCTGACAATATATCTGCATCCACCCTGTATCTCTACAAGACAATGAATCATTTTGATCTGTCCAAATATTCCAGCCAGGAGCCATAGCCCTATTTACATTTGCCAAAACAATAGGGAGTCTTGCACCAGATGCCCAGTGAATCATTTCATGCATTAATGCTAAACCTTGAGAAGATGTTGCTGTAAATGCTCTTGCTCCAACTGATGAAGAGCCAATTGCAGAGGCTAATGCTGAATGCTCTGATTCAACTTTTGTAAAGATTGCATCCAATTCTCCATCAGCAACCATCTCAGACAATCTTTCTACAATTAAAGTCTGAGGAGTAATAGGATAAGCTGAAATAGTCTGTACCCTACTAACAAGAACTCCATATGAAACAGCATGATTTCCTAAAACTACTTTTTCCATTTTATTCCTCCACCATTTCTATACATTTCTTTGGACACTCAGCTGCACATATTCCGCAGCCCTTACAATAATCATAATTTATCTTTGGAGGAGTATTCTCATCAATAAAAGCTATTGCAGCATCTGGGCAGAATTTCCAGCAAATAAAACATTTAATACATTTGGATTCATCAATCTCAGGTCTTAAATTCCTCCAGCTTGCAGTTTTATTGCTTGCCATACTTCCTAAAGAAGCAGGCATATCAGGCATATCAGAGGCACCCTTTATCTCAACTTTTTTTTTATCATGTTTCATTATACCTCTCCTTCAAAAACAACTTCATCATAGGCTTCATATGCAGCTTTAACATTCTCTTCACGCTTTACAGGAACAAATTCTTTTATTGCTATTGCCAATGATTCTTTATCAGATACTTTTAAAACCTTGATCACAGCTCCCAAAATTGCTGTATTTACAATTGGTGCAGCTCTACTCCCCAATCTGTTCCTTAAAGCTATCTCTTTAGCATTAATTGTTGCTACTTTATAGTTTTTACAAAATTCCTTAAAATCCCCGGGGTTTTTGTCAGTATTTATTATTATCCACCCGCCCTTTTTAAGCCCTTCTGTAATATTAATAGATTGTATTAGAGTTGGGTCCAACACAACAACATGATCAGGGTTATAAATTTTTGAACGTATTACTATCGGTTCATCTGAAATTCTATTAAAGGCTTTCACAGGAGCACCTCTACGTTCCACACCAAACTCAGGAAACGATTGCACATGTTTTCCTGCTTTTGCTGCTGCTGAGGCTAAAGAAAGTGATGCTTTAACACCTCCCTGCCCTCCTCTACCATGAATTAGGATCTCTATCATTAATGCCTCCTCTTCTTAGAAATCTAAATTTTAATATAACATAGAGAACAAAAATTTTCAAATATTATTTTTAAATTTTAGAATACTCCACTTACTATGACACTAACATAACAAAATGTCTCTAAACTAAAATCTCTAATATTTATTACAACTTACAAATTGTTATCTATTTTGCATATATTTTGTAAAGATATTTAAAAAATTCAAAATCAGTGGATAGAATCTTTTTCATTTTGGGAAGAAGTTTTTGATATTCAACCAGAGCCATCCAATATTCTGCAAATTCCGGATCCTTATTATATGCACGATTTCTGATCGCAAGTGACAGCCCATCAGCTTTTGCCTTAATCTCCTTTGCACGTCTTTCAGCATCGGATCGTATCATAAGCAGTCCTTTTTCCATCTTTCCAAGCCACTTTGCTCTTTCACCTTCTCCATCTGAACGGAATGCCTGTGCAATTTGATTCCTCTCTTTTATCATTCTGCCATATACACTCATAGTTAAATCATCTGAATATTTAATCTGTCTTATTATTATATCAATCAAGATGATTCCATATTTGGGAGTAACTTTCACAGCCTCATTAAGCATCTCATCTGACAGCTCTAATCGCCCTTTTCTGATAGTATCATATTTAATGTCAGTAAAAGTGGAAGAAACAATAGAAATATCCTTGGTCTCACTTGTATCACCTGAGGCTTGAGTTCTAAATACATTTTTCCTTTGTATTTCATTTATAACATTGGAATTACGTATAGATTCTCTCAATAGATTTCGAGCTATAATCTTTCGTACACTTGAGTCTATAACATCATCCAGCCTGGATTGAGCCTGACTGATAGTACCAACAGATTCATAAAACAATTTCAGATCTGAAATTTTCCATCGTGCAGTTGTATTAACCCATATAAACTGGTTTTCTTCAGTTGGCAAACGCTGTGCATCTCCATCCCAGGATAAGATCTTTTTCGGATATTTTGTAACCTGGTCAATAATTGGCATTTTAAAGTTAAGCCCAGCTTCTTTATTTGTCTTCATAATTTTCCCAAAACGTACAACAACTGCCAGTTCTCCTTCCTTGACTATATAAAAAGGTCCGAGAAGAAAGAAAATAAAAAACAGAACAACAATTATTATTATCAAATTTTTAGTACTCTTCATTTTTCTCCTCCTTGTTTATCCTTGTTCAAGGATTTAAAGGGAATAAAGTTCCCAAGCTTTTTATCAATAATATCAGTCTCGCCCGCCTCCTTGAAAACCTCTTCAAACATTTCATAATATAATCTCATTCTTGTTACTTTAGGGCTCTTTTTGTATTCATTAAATACAGCAAGGAAACGCGCAATATCTCCCTTTGCTTTGTTAACCTTTTCAGTTGCATAACCTTCAGCTTCCTGAATGGTTTTTTGTGCCTCACCACTAGCTCTTGGTATTGCTCTATTATAAGATTCCTTACCTTCATTAATTAGTCTGCTCCGATCCTGTATTGCCTTATTCACATCTTCAAATGCATCTTGAACAGCTCCTATGGGCGGAACAATATTCTGAAGTTTTACAGTAGTTACTCTTACACCCAATTTATAGAGCTTAAAATATTCATTCATCAAATCCTGGCCTTTTTGCTCAATGTTTGCCCGCTCACTCCCAATAACATCAAAAATCGTTCTGTCCCCTACAAGCTGGTTTATCACAGATTGAGAAATGTCACGGATTGTTTTCTGCTGGTTTTCTACATTAAATAGCCAGTATTTTGGATCTACAATTCGATACTGAATAATCCATTTAACATCAATTATATTAAGATCTCCTGTAAGCATTACATATTCTGCAGAAAAATCCTGTGATGAGAACTGTGTTCTAATTCCGGGTTTTTCTGAGCGAAACCCAAACTCTTCCTTCAGAATTCTTTGGGTGGGAACATTATAATTCTTTTCTATACCAAAAGGCAGTTTAAAATGTAACCCCGGGCTTGTAATCCTGGCATATTTTCCAAATAACAGAACAACAGCCTCCTCTTTCTGGTCAACAATATAAAAACTGGAGAATCCAGCAATTATAATTATCAAAACGAGGGCTATTATCCCAATCATTTTAGGAGTCAGTTTTTTCTGAAGTTTTTCAAAATCAATAAATTCGTCTTGCATATTACCTCCTTTTATATTTTACAAATTTATTATACATCATATATTATATATTACATAAATAAGAAAGAAATACAAGTTTAAAACACAAACAGGAACTCTTAGAAATGGTTCTCCTTTAAAAACGGGCAAAACAATTATTACTGCAACTCATAACAGGAATATTGCAGAATATTCAAAAAGAATCATTAAACTCTTTGATGAGAGAATAGAATTATAAAGAAATCAAATAGTAAACACAAAAGATAGGCCAGCTTGCCATCCACCCAAATGCACATCAAAACCAGTTGGACTAACTTTAACATTGGTATATCTTATTCCAAAATCAAATGTAAACCATGAACACAACTTGTATTCAGCTCCCATATCTATAGAATATCCTTGACCATCTTCATATATATTCCCAATATCAGATGATTCTTTAAAAAAAATAAATGTATAACCTCCAGCTATATAAGGACTTATCTTTCCAAGATACAGGGTATACCTTAATGAAAAATTTAATGGATTTAAAGTAAGTATTGTTGGTTCTTGTGTATACGAAGTCTTAGAGCTTTTTCTATACTGCATACCTGAAAAATAGAAATAAAAGCCATTCCAAATATGTAGTCCTAAGTTTAAACCATAAGTAAAACTCCCTTCACCATATATCTCTTTTAATATATTATCTTTAGGAGAAAAATAACTTGTACATAAACCAAGTTTAAATAAATCTTTTGGAATGATTAAAACTGAAATAAAAAAAATTAAAAAAAATATCTTTGCTTTTTTCATAATAGAACAAATTCTAACATTAATAAAAAAAAAAGTATATATTTATTTTTACCCTCTATGTTTTAATTGAATTAGATTTAATTATTTGACACTTTAAGCTTTTTAGTATAAAAAATAACCTTAATTATTGAATAGAAAAAACATGAAAAAAGAAAATAACAAATTAATTGCAATAACAGGTGGTTCAGGTTTTATAGGAAGTCATCTTGTTAACTTTATGAAAGATAAAGGCTTTAGGGCTAGAGTATTAATAAATAAAACTGACCTGAAAAGAGATGATATAGAAAAATTTTATGGATCAATAAATAATGAACAGGTTATAAAAAAAATTTTGGAAGGTGTTAATATTGTGTTTCATCTTGCATCAGCCTTAGGAAATAGAATTATTTCAAATGAAGAGTTCCTGAATATTAATAAAAATGGAACAGAAACTTTACTGAAAATTGCAGTAGAACAGGGAGTAGAAAAAGTTGTACATTTCAGCTCTGCAGGAGTATATGGTAAATCATCAGGCCTGATTCCTTTAAAAGAAGATAACATTTTAAACCCTATTGATATTTATGAAAAGAGTAAACTTGAAGGAGAAAAAATTGCACTCTCATATACTGATAAACTCAATATCAGTATTATCAGACCTGGATGGGCTTACGGAGAAGGTGACAGAAGAACATTCAAGCTCATAAAGCAGATAAATTCAGGACTCTTTTTTATTGTTGGTAAAGGTAATAAACTTCAATCCCCTATTTATATAGATGATCTTATAGAAGCTGTATATGAAATTGCTTCAAAAGGGGGAAATGGAGAGATTTATAATGCTGGTGGAACATCAATACCAATAAAAATAATGGTTAATCAAATTGCCAAATCACTTAAAAAAAAAATTTTACCATTAAAAATGCCTTTGTTTTTAATATATCCTCCTGCTTTCTTACTTGAAAAACTCTTCTCCTTTTTTAATAAAGAGGCACCTTTAACAACCTCAAAATTGGCTTTTTTTATAAGAGGTAAGCCATTAAATTCAGATAAATTAAATAATGAACTCAACATAAAGCCAGAAACATCATTTTCAGAAGGAATAAAAAAAGCAATCAAATGGTATAAAAAAATGAATTGGCTATAATTTTAGACTTTAGCCTAAACACCTAGTATAAATCATTATATTCAAGTTGACAAAAACCTATAATATTAGTAAAGTATGAAATCAAAAAAGGAGATATATAATGAACAATAAATTAAAAAAAGAAGCGATTATCCAATTTTCAGGTGGAATTGATTCATTATACACTGCATACCTTCTTGGTCAAAAATACGACAAAATACATCTTTTAACTTTTTACAAGGGCTATCTTCATTTTGGCTTAAATTTCAGTAAGCCAAACATAGATAATCTAAAAAAAATATTAGGCAATGAAAATGTAATTTTTAAAGTAAAAAATATGAAGGATCTTTTTAAAAAAATGACAGTTAAAGATTTTTTTAAAAACTCAAAAAAGTATGGAAATGAAACTTCATGGTGTATTCCATGCAGAGCATCTATGGCAATAATGAGCATAATATATGCTCTTGAGAACAACATTCCTGATTATACAGATGGAGCAAACTGGGAACAAGCACCAGACCAGGAGAATTTACTGGTTACTGCTGACAATTTTCCTGGTTATCTTAATTTGATAAAGGAATTTTCAGATTTATACAAAGTAAACTATTTTTCACCTGTTTATAAATTAAATACAAGAGAAGAGAGAAGAGAGCTTCTTTTAGATCTTGGCTTTAAAATAGACTGGAACAGTCTGGATGTTGATAAACCAAAATCATTAACAAACATATTTAACAGAGATTTTTATAAAAGATACCAGCCAATGTGTATTTCAGGTTGGCTTATTCACTGGAAAAGAAACTTTTTTAATAAAAAGGTAAAAACATATGAGGATCAAGTATTAGAATTCATTAAACCTAAATTAGATTTATATGGGAAAAATTATGTTGAGGCATATTTTAAAGATAGAGGTAAAAATTTAAAAGAAATTTTAAATAAAAGAAATCAATTTAAATGAATGGAAAATCAAAAACAAAGATATTCTTAAATTCAAGAATATTACTAAATTCTATTCTATATGTTGACTTGATTCTTATCATTTATTCTTTTTTTTATCCTTCATTGCCAAAATTACATATAATTTATTTACCAAAAAAACTCTTAATCCTAAATCTTGCATTTATATTATTAATTTATATTATTAAAGATAAAAATAAAATCATAAAATATCTAACTAGTAAAACATTCAAAAAAAACATAAAAATTTATATTATAATTCTGTTTCTGATAGTTTTAACGAGAATTCCTTTCCTTATCTATCACAACGCTTTTTTAAATTCAGACAGTTGTGTAACACTCTTAATGATTAAAAATATCTCAAATGGAGAGAGCTTCCCTATATATTTTTATGGTCAATTATATCAAGGTTCTTTAAACAGTTATATCTCTTCTCTTTTTTACTTTTCAACAAACAATTTAAAATTGTCCGTTATTTTTTGCAACATCTTATTTTTTTCTCTATTTGTTTTTCTTAGTTTATCTTTAATTAATAAGATAACAAATTCTACACAAAATTTCTACACTATTTCAATTCTGTCACTTCCAATTACAATATTGATTTTTTATTCTTTAGAATATATAAGAAGTTATGCATTAATTATATTTCTTGAAATTTTACTAATTTTTTGTGTTTATCAAATTATTTTTAATAAAAAAACCCTTTTTTTTGGAGCTGGCTTGACCGCAGGTATCTTGCTCTGGATATACCAGCCATCTCTTTCTATCATATCTATTTCTTTAATATCAATTGCTATATTCTCTCTTTTTCAAAAAAAAATAAAACTATTTATTAATTCAATTTCCTGTATTCTCCTCGGCTTTATATTTGGAAATTTTGTTCATATTCTTGCTGAAATAAATAATGGATTTATAAATACAAAAGCAATCTTTTTACCAAAAGATAAAGTCAATATTTTAACTTTTTTTAAAGAAATCCCTTTTTTTAAGATAATATATACTCCTGTAACAGATTTAGATGCAAATATTATTATCTCAACTTTTTTATCAATACTTTTTATTTTAGGACTTTTAATGTTAATCTATCAGTTTTTAAAAGAAAAATCATTTAAATGGCTCTTTTTACCCTCTATTTTCTTCGTAACTCTTCTCCTAGTCTCTCTCTCAGGATATCCTCCAACACCAAGATTTATTATTCATTATAAGTGCTATTCTTTCTTTACTATCTTGATTATTGCTCTATCTTTCAAAAAAATAAATATATTTAATAAAAAAGCCTTTAAAACACTATTTTTGGTCTGTTTCATTATTTTTTCTATCTTTAAAACAAATGCCTCGCTTCTATTTCTAAAAAAACCGCATAAAGATAATACCAATGACATTAGGTCAATAAATAAAATAAAAAATAACATAATTGTTGGAAATTACTGGAATACTAGCAGAATCTCTCCTTTTTTAAATAAGAGTAAAATCATTACTCCTGCACCCTATTTTTTTTCAAAAAGTGGTATGTTTAAATTTTCTAAATATCATTTCAACAATCTACGGGTTGGAGATATATGGAGTAAAGAGAAAAAAACATTCATTTCTACAAGAAAAAAAGAAAAATCAATAGATGAATTTTTAGGCCATTTTGACATAAATTTCACAAAAATGACTTTACCTTCAAAAAGGTATATTCTTTACTCAGATTTTTCGAAAAAATTATCCCCATACTTTTACTCGATTCTCACTCTGAAATTAAATACACATTTTGTGAAAACAATCGCAGATTCATATACAAATATAAAAAACATCTTCTCTAAAAAACCAGAAATTAAAATAAAGAACAATCAAGTTATCTTATCTATTGATGATTTTGTTAGACACGTTAAATCTAAAGAAGATCAAAAACCAATCAAAGACTGCAGGTTTGTATTAATTAATAAAAAATCGAGTTTAAGCTTCCCAATAACTTTAAAAAAAACAAGTTACTCTATACCGAATGGAATGGCCTTTGAAACCGGAAAATTTAAAAAGTACATTTATTTCTTAAACATCCCAATAATTTATTTAGGTGAATCTGTGATGAAATTCGATATAAACAAAGGAACAATTCTAACATCAAATTTAAGTGATTCTTTACTATTCGGTGATCCTGCAAAACGTAATAAAAATGTATTAAGAAGAGGAATTCCAATTAATAACACAAAATTTAAAATTTTAAAAGATAATATTGATTATCTTGAGTTCGATCTATACTCATTTTTTAATTTCACATCAGCAATCTGGACAAACACCTATAATCAGTATATCTTTATTAATAATACTCCTTTTTATATGAAATATGGAAAAAACAATATAAAGTATAATGTAAAGATCGGTGAAGAATTAATTTTAAACACAAAGTATAAGACTTTCTTTCGTGCAAAGGATTCTGCTGATAATATAATTTTTGTAAATACAGGTGTAATCCTTGAAAGAATCATCATTCACAGAAAGGATTTATCAATTAAAATAATCAAACCTTTTTTAAACTAATTTTATCTCTTATAGATATCCAAGTGATTTAAAAGCATTAATCATATCTTTATCTATTGTGACCTTTTCTCCATCTCTCTTTATATTTATTTTACCTTTTTTTACTATTATATTAAAAAGGTTTATAAATTTTTTTACCTTCATCATATTTTCAATGTATTTATTATAAAGCTCTTTTGAATCTTTTAATAAATCATAATATTCATATTTACTATATTCAGGAGGAGGAGGAGTAAAAAACGATTTCGTTTTATCAGTATACGGTAGATTATAAATAATCTTATTATTATTTTCAATAATTGATATTTTAAAAGGCAAAGCTGGAACATAAAAGCCATTCGTAATAGATGAGATAATTATTCTATCTTTTGATTTTCCATTTAAAACCTGAATCAAATCCAATCCATCAACTTTTTTTATATCATAAGAAATATTATAATAATTTAAAATCGTAGGCATTATATCTATCAATGCAACTTCTTTTTCTTCATTTTTACCTCTAAATTCTTCTTTTGGAAATTTAACAATCAATGGGACTCTTATTAATTCATTATAGAGTGAATGACAATGTCCCCAACCTGAATGGTCAAAGAATTCTTCCCCATGATCAGAGATAAAGATAATCATTGAATTGGAATAAATTTTTTTCTTTTTTAAATAATTAATAAATTTACCAAACCACAAATCAAATTCCAATATTTCAGCATCATATAAATCTATATATGCATATTTCATATCTTTTGATAGTTTAACAAATTGTTTTCTATGGTTTGAACCTACAGTAGGGGCAGACAAACTAGTATATTTAGGATCTTTATTGAAAACTTTTAAGTACTTTATTTCAGGATTGTAAGGACTATGAACCTGGTAAGTATGTAAAAAGTAAAATGATCTTGGGAAATTATTATTTTCAATATCTTTGATAGCTAAATTAAACAAATTTTTTGCAGCATATGAAGATCCTTGATCATTACCAATACTTTTATAATAATCAAATCCACGGAAAAAACCAAACCTTGAAGAAATATAAATACCTCCATTTAAACTCCTAGTTGAAAATTGCTGAGACATCTCTTCAATTAAAAAATTAACCCCAGAAGAAAGTATTGTCCCTCTTTTTATACCATGATTAAATTCATAAAGGGAAGTAAATAAAGACATATGAGAAGGTAATGTCCATGGTGATTGAGAATATGCATTTTTAAAAACAACGCAATCTTTTGAAAAACTATGTATATTTTTAGCTGTATTTCTCTTATATCCATATGTAGGTAGATGATCCGCCCTTAAAGTGTCAGCACAAATCAAAAACACATATTGCCTTTGCTCAATCGGTTTTGTTTTATAAAAAATTGGCTCTCCTATAATTACTGCTCCATTTCCATTTATTTCAATATCTATTTTATCTTTTGCATATAATTTTAATTTCCTTTTTATGGTCTTTTTTCCTGTTTTATAAAATCTTTTTTTTATAAGCTTTATACTATTGCGATAAACATCAATCAAAATTCTATTATCAGTTTTGACAAATAGTTCAAAATTAAAAATGAAATCACCTTTCAAATTTGGTTCAAGACTAATTCTTTGACCTCTACCTTCCAGAACAAGAAGATCTCCTTTGATTGTAACTCCACCCGTTTGATAATATTTTGTTTGGTTAACATTAAAAGATTTTATATTATAGCTTTTTAATATATTGCTATTAACAGACTTAGATATGTTCAGCTCAACTCTTTTGAAATCTACTTTTTTTTTTATACAAATATAAAATATTGAAACACATATAATTAAAATAAATAATATTATAAATATCTTTTTTTTCATTTTTACTTTTATATCACAATGTTCTCAATATTGTCAATAAAAACAGGCTATTGAAATAATGTATAGATTATAATAAAATAACATTATGCATGACTATGAAAAAGAAAATATAGGTGAACAGAAAAAGCTATTAGAAAAAAATAATGGAGCTTTTAAAAAATATAAAAATTTATTCCTTGGTGAAGTTTCTCTATTGTATTTTTTTAAATATGAATTAATTATAACTTTATGTTCTTCAATTTCAGGAGCTATGGGGTTTGCGCTGAGAAAAATGTTTTTTCCAAAATTATTAAAAAAAACTGGGAGAGGTGTGGTATTCGGGAAAAATATGACAATCAGGCATCCGAAAAAGATCGAAATAGGAGACAATGTTGTTTTTGATGACAACACTGTAATTGATGCAAAGGGAGACAACAATAAAGGAATAAAAATTGGAAATAATGTTGTAATAGGAAGAAATACAATAATAAGCTGCAAAGGGGGTGATATTGAAATCGGAAGCTTTTCAAACATTGGACCAAACAATTATTTGATTTCTGAAAGCCTGTTAAAAATAGGTAACTATGTTTTTACAGCAGGGCAAACATATATAGTTGCAGGAGGAAACCACAGTTTTGAAAAAAGAGATATACCTATCTGGTTCCAGCCATCAGTATCAAAAGGTGGAATAATAATTGAAGATGACATCTGGATTGGTGCTTCTTCAACAATACTTGATGGAGTTAAAATTGAAAAGGGCTCTATAATCGGTGCAGCAACTCTTGTTCATAAAAGAATTCGCCCATATTCAATAGCACTTGGTGTTCCTGCTCAGGTTATAAAAAAGAGATAATATCAGATCTATTTTCTATTAATATAAAATGAAATCCTGGCAAGAAAAACTTTTTAAAATAAGTCTTATGAAAAAAGACAAAGTACGAATAATCTCAAAACTTATAGATTTCTCAAATAAAGAGGTATTTGATCTTGGATGTAAAGGAGGGGTTGTCTCATATTATTTAAAAAAGAATGGAGGAAATTGGATTCACTCAGATCTTGACTTAGAAAATTTGTTTAATTCTAAAAAAATATTAATCAACAATATATTTCAAACATCTGAAAACACACTGCCTCTAAAAGACAATCAATTTGACATAGCTCTTACCCTGGATTTCCTTGAGCATGTTGATAATGACGGAAAAATCCTTGAAGAGATTAATCGAATATTGAAAAAGAATGGAAAGATTATAATTTCAACTCCAATAAGCGGTAAATTCTTTTTTATAAATTGGATAAAAGCAAAATTTGGTCTGACTCCTCTAATTTACGGACATAAAAGAGAGGGCTACAGCTTATCTAAACTAAACAAAATGCTTGAAAATAATGGCTTTAAAGTTATATATTCCTCAACCTATTCTAAGTTCTTTGTTGAATTTTTCGAAACTGTTTTAAACATAATGTATATTAAAATGAATAAAATTAAGACAAGTAATTTAAGAAGCGGAGCAATATCTCCATCCTCTGAAAAGGATTTAAATAAAAACAGCAAACTTATGAAAATTTATTCTACTTTTATTTACCCAGTAATCTACTTAATAACAAAAATTGACAAGTTATTATGGTTTAAAACAGGTTATGCAACATTGGTAATTGCTGAAAAAAAAGAGATATGATGCAAACCTGATTAAAGAGGATTTTATTACTACTATATATTGCTTTTTTTTAAATAAAATGATAGGATTTTTTCACAATGAAAAGAAAAAAAATTACAATGATTTTATTAATTCCTATTATAATATTAGTTTTAGGGTACATAATCCTTAAACCTTTCTCACATAGAGAATCTAATTATGATATACTCTGTATAGGGGATAGCATTACAACAAGCTCCTATGGGGATTACACAAAACATCTCGCTGATTTTATTAATACAAAAAATATTAAACTAAAAGTGTGCTCAGGCGCAAGGCCCGGAAACACAACTGGAGAATATCTTAAATACTTGAAAAGATCAAACTTGCTAAAAAAAACCAACCCCAATTATGTGATAGTAATGCTTGGTACAAATGATGTAAGAATAGATGGAGACAATACACCAGCCAACCAATTCTACAACAATATGAAAACAATCATCAAAATAATAAAAAATCATAAAAACCCAGATGGTTCAAAAATTATTATTTTCATAGCTACAATACCACCTATTTTTAACATTGATTTAAATCCATTTAATGAAACATCAAAAACAAGAATTGATAAAGAAATTGTCCCTTTAATAAA
>JAUXFB010000319.1 GCA_030620255.1 Candidatus Aminicenantota bacterium
AATAAACTATATGAAAAGAAAAGGTAAAAGTAAGATAAGACCAATTCGTGATACATTAAACTTTATTCAACTTATTATCAGAACAATAATGTATTTTAATCCCCTGAAAATATTTGTACCTGTTAGTTTAATTTTGCTTTTAATTTCTTTAATTGTTTTTATATATAGTTATTTAACTCTTCCCAAAATATTGGATACAACTGTTGCAATACTTTTTATCTCATCTATTCAAATACTTGCTATAGGAATGCTTGCAGATATGATAAATAAAAGAAACAATTAGCATCATATAAAATGAATATATTACTTATCAATCCGCCATCTTTTAATGAATTGATGGGGAATAATCCCGCTATAATAGAATCAGAAAGAGGATTTAACCCGCCTTTGGGACTTTTATTCCTTGCAGGTTATTTACTTGAAAAAACAACACACAAAGTAAGTGTAATTGATTCTCAAGTAGAAGAATTAACCTATGATGCTTTGGAACAAAGAATAAAAAATATAGCTTTTGAAGTAGTGGGAATAACAGCAATGACATTTACACTTATTGATGTTATAAAAACCATAAATATTGTAAAAAAAATAAAACCTGAATGTAATTTAGTTCTTGGCGGTCCTCATGTAAATATATATCCAGAAGAGACCATAAATATCAAAGGCGTTGATTTTGTGGTTTTAGGCGAAGGTGAAAAGATATTTGCTAAACTTATTGATAATATAGATGATTTTAAAAAATTGAATGGCATAAAAGGGCTTGTATATAAGAACAAGGATGGGACTATAGTACACACAGGATTGCCTGTACTAATTCCTGAAAATGAACTTGATAAACTTCCTTTTCCAAAAAGAGAATTAACTCCATATAAAAAATACAGCTCTATTTTAGCCAAAAGAACCCCAATAACAACACTTTTCACAAGTAGAGGCTGCCCATATAAATGCTCATTTTGCAATAGACCTCATCTTGGAAATATATTCAGGGCAGTGAGTGCTGAACGAGTTGTACAGGAAGTTGAGGAATGTTTGAAACTGGGAATACATGAATTCTTAGTTTATGATGACACTTTTACAGTAAGAAAAAATAGAGTAAAGAGAATATGTGAATTAATAATAAAAAAAGACCTGGATATTGGTTTTGATATAAGAGCTCGAGTTGATACTCTTGATGAAGAATTATTGCAATTATTAAAAAAGGCGGGATGCAGGGGGATACATTACGGCATTGAAGCAGGAACAGAAAAAATTCTCAAAGTTTTGAGAAAAGGTATTACATTACAAAAAGCAAAAGAAATATTCGTACTCACAAAAAAATATAAAATCCAGACTTTAGCTTACTTTATGATAGGTTCTCCTGATGAAACAATAGAAGATATTTTTGAAACTTTCAGAGTATCAAAATGGTTAAAACCTGATTTTGTTCATATGACCATACTTACCCCATTTTCTGCAACAGATATTTATATACAGGGTTTATCAAAAGGGGTTTTTAAAAATGATGTATGGAAAGAATTTGCTGAGAACCCGGATGAAAATTTTGAACCTCCATTTTGGGAAGAAAATTTTACAAGACAAGAGCTTGAAAAGCTTCTTATAAAAGGGTATAAAACATTCTATACAAGGCCATCCTATATAATTAAAAATCTGTTCAAAATAAGTTCTTTTGGAGAATTTAAAAGAAAGACAAAAGCAGGGCTTAAAGTGATTTTTATGAGATAACATGAATATTGATAATATTAAATCCAATAAATTCATAACAAACATTCTTGTTATTTTTGCAATTTTAATAACCATTAATGCTTTTTCTCTTAGATACCCTATCTATATAATTATTCCATTTCTAAAAGCTCTTTTATTAATTTTTGAAATATTCATCTATGGTTTTTTCTTTATAAAATTTTTTAATAAGGGAAAAATTGGAGTATTAGAAAGCTTTGGCGCAGGATTAATTTTCACAACATTTTTCTTCTTTATAATATCATTCTTAAAAATCCTCTCAGCCTGGATCATTACAATTTTTTATTTAATTCCAGCAATAATTCTCTTTTTTATTATTAAAAATCATAAATCAGATTTTTATAAAACAATAAATTCTTTTATTAAAAGGCCATCCCTTGAATACATTATTTTCATTTTCCCGTTAATATATGCTTCTCTTCCATCCTCTTTTTATGACACCCTGGTTTTTCACCTTGGAATACCAAACCTTTACCTTCAAAACTCGGGATTTGTTTCAGCCCTACAATTTTTATATGCAAACACCTCTATCTATTATGAGATCTCATTAATACCATCTGTTTTTGCTGGGGATATGGTCCCTCGTTTTTTCCACTTCTTTATAGGCATGATCTTAATATTTTCTATTATAGATTTTGCAATTGAAAATTTTAAAATAAAGAAAAGAAATATATTATTATTAACCATAATTTCTATGCCAATGAGTGTGTTCCTTATATCAATAGTTAAGAATGATCTTTTAAGTGCCTTTTTTATTTTTATTGGAATAAAATATTTTTTAAAAAAAAGGGTGAACATATCTGCTATATTCTGGGGCTTCAGTATAGGTGTGAAATATACAAATATAATC
>JAUXFB010000306.1 GCA_030620255.1 Candidatus Aminicenantota bacterium
AGAGATATCGAAGCTCATTTTACCAATTGGATTGGTCCATTTAGCGGTCATTCTATTGTACCATTAAACACTAAAGTCATAATAAAAAAATGGTCAAAAGGTTTTATCATAAAAAGAGTTGATACAGGTCGGGATATTTATTTTTCTTTTAATAAAACACATATGAAAATGGGAGTAACTCAATATATTGGTTTGATAACATCTAATAAAAAAGTCTCCATATCTCATCTTTCAGCACTTGATAAAAAAGGTGTCAAACAAGGAAAGGCATATGTCGGGATGACAAAACAAGGAATAATCACAGCACTTGGATATCCTGCAAAGCATAAAACTCCATCATTGAATAATAAATATTGGGTTTACTGGAAAAATAAATTGTTAACAAGAATCATTAAATTCAACAATGCAAATCAAGTTGTAAGTATTGTCGAATAAATTTATTAATAATATAGTGCAGAACTATGGAAGAGATTAAAAAATTTAAACCTGATCCTGAATTAAAACTTATGGATCAAGTTAGCCAGGTTTTACAACACTATAATTATTCTTATAGTACAGAAAAAATATATTGTGGCTGGATTATAAAGTATATTAAATATTTTAATTCTCTGAATTATTCATCTGAAATGGAAGGTAAGGAAATTGAGGTCTTTTTAAATTATCTTGCAATGGAAAAAAAAGTATCCCCTGCTACACAAAAACAAGCATTAAATTCTCTGTTTTTCCTTTATCAAAAAGTCCTTAATAAAAAAACACCTAAAAATATAGAACTTGTAAAATTGGATAAACACAAAACCTTACCAGTTGTTTTAACCCAGAATGAACTTGTTAAAATTTTTTCATTAATGAAAAATAAACACCTTCTCATGGCAAAATTATTATATGGCTGTGGATTAAGACTAATGGAATGTTTGCGGCTGAGAATTCAGGATATAAATTTTAGAATTAACAAAATATATGTACGCTCTTCAAAAAATGGTAAAGACAGAGTTGTTATGCTCCCCTTATCTATAAGAGAACAATTAATTGAAGAAAAAGAGAAAGTTCGACAAATCCATAAGCAAGACCTGAAAAATGGATATGGATCTGTAGAATTACCAGAGACAATGTCTATTAAATCAGATGCTTCTGTAAAATCATTTGGTTTTCAATACCTTTTTTGCGCAAAAAAAACATCTAAAGACCCACGTTCTGGTAAAATAAGAAGACATCATGTTATTGAATCAGGATTACAAAAAGCTGTGAAAAATGCAGGTAAAAGAGCAGGATTAAAAAAGCATATTACATGTCAAATATTCAGAAATTCTTTTGCAACTCATATGCTTGAAAATGGTGTTGATCTAAAAGCAGTCCAGAAATTAATGGGGCATGCAAATTTGAATATGACAAAAATATATATCAAGGTTATGGAAAAAGAACCTCCAATAATTTTAAGCCCTCTTGATATTTTATTGAAAACAACTGACAATTAAATATATAACTCAAAGAAATTATAGGATAAATAGATATTATGATTGATATTGATAAACTTGAAAAAATAAAAAAAATTTCTTCCAAGGCTCGTTAGATTATACTAAAAATCAACCTGATCTTTTTTTGCCTCATAAGTACAAAATGGTATCACCTAGAACAATCAATAATTTTTTAGATGACTTAAGAATAAGTATAGTTAATGATAAAAGACTATTAATTTATATTCATCTTCCTTTTTGTTTTTCTGAATGTGTATTCTGTAACTCCTTCCCGCATAAAACTGATAAACAGCAACAAGAAATATATTTTAAAAGTGTATTAAAAGAAATTGATCTTTTTGCTCAAACTGGATTGTTTGATGGAAAAGAAGTCCAATGTATCTATTTTGGCGGAGGAACTCCTACTGCTTTTTCTAATGATAATTTAGGTGAAATTATTAATAAAATTAAAGATTCTATTAATATAGTTAAGGGTGCAAGCATCACAACTGAAGCTCATCCAACAACATTAAAAAATCCTGATAGAATAAAAGGGCTTTCTGATATTGGAATTAACAGGGTCAGCATTGGATGCCAAACCTTTGATCCTGAAGTCTTAAAAATTTGTAAACGATCCCACACTAAAGAGAGCATTAAAAAAATAATCACCACGCTCAATGATTTAGGGATGCTAAACAATATAGATATGATGACTGGATTACCAGGGCAGACAATTGAAAGTCTTAAGCGTGACATGGAGATTTTAGAAGAGATTAAGCCTGTTGCTGTAGAGTATCTTCGTCATGAAATCGTAAATCCTCTTGCTGTTGAAATATACAAAAAAAATCCAAACTACCTTGTAAAAGATGAAGATCTTTTTAAAATGGTATATATGATGCAAGAATGGATGCAAAAACAGGGATATGAACAAAACGGATATTTTACAGATAAGAAGTATTGGGAATACAGGCATCACTGGATTAACCAAATGCCCATTATTGCATTTGGTTCAAGGGCAAGATCCTATTCAAAATTAATGAGCTGGGACAAACACGAAGATACACAGGTTTACACAAAACTTATTGAAAAAAATGTTCTACCCATTGGAAGATATATTAAATTAACAAAAAATGATCAGATGTATCGGACTCTATTTTTAAATTTACAAACTCTAAAAGGGCTTTCCATAAGCGAATTTAAAGAACGATTTAATGAAAATCCTTTTGAAGTATTTAAAAATTTACTTTCAGACTTAAAAGAATTTGATCTTGTAAAAA
>JAUXFB010000235.1 GCA_030620255.1 Candidatus Aminicenantota bacterium
GATAAAAATTGGAGAGAGAATACATACACTTGAAAGGTATATGAACACAAGGGAAGGAATTTCAAAAAAAGATGATATTTTACCTGATAGATTTTTAAAAGAGAGTAGAAAATATGAATCTAAAAACAAAAGAATCCCTCTCAATAAAATGCTAAAGAAATACTATAAAATAAGAGGTTATGATAGCAATGGGATACCCAAAAAAGAGACATTGCAAAAACTTAGTATTTTAAATTAAAAAGGAGACATTTATGAGAAAGAATAAAATCTATAAGGAAATTAAGCCAGGGCGAAAGCTATTTAAGGTTGTAACTATTAAGGTTATACTTTTTTTTCTAGGGCGCGGATTTCAATTTTTATCAAAGTTTGATAAAAACATTAAAAACGACATCCATGGCTTGCCTGAAGGATTTACAGTTATGTTCAAAGTATTACCAATTGGATCTAAAATGTTTTTAAAAAAAAATAAAAAAGGGTACCTGAAATACAAGGGTTCTTCTCTTAATGAAAAAGAATCTGATTTAAGCATATTTTTTAAAAATATAGAATGTGCATTTTTAATGTTTACAGCACAGATAAGTTCACACCAGGCATTTGCAGAACACAGAATAAGTATAAAGGGAGATATACCTAAGGCAATGCTACTTATGAGATGTTTGAATATTGTTGAAACTTATCTTTTCCCAAAGATAATTGCAAAACATATTACTAAAAGATTACCACGCATAAGTGGAATTAAAAAGCAAACAGGACGTTTCCTTGTCTATTTTTGGGGAATACCTTTTGGTACTTAAAATAAATTATCAGGGAGGATAAAATTGATACCAAAATATTATGAATTTTTTAATCCAGTAAAGATACTTTCAGGGCATAAAGCGCTTGATAATATCCCATATGAACTTGAACAATTGGGTGTAAAAAAGCCTTTAATAATCACAGACAAAGGAATTAAAAAAGCAGGACTTTTAAAATATGTAAAAAGAGCTTTTGCTGAATCAAATACTATGATCGGATCAATATACGACGATGTCCCATCTGATTCTTCATTGGAAACAGTATACAAAATTGTTAAAATATTTAAAGATAATAGTTGTGATTCAATAATTGCAGTTGGCGGAGGTTCTGTTATTGATACTGCAAAGGGAGTAAATATTTTAATAACTGAGGATTCAAATGATTTAATTAAATTTGCAGGTGCAGATATCCTAAAAAATCCCATGAAACCTCTTATAGTTGTCCCAACAACATCAGGAACAGGTTCCGAAGTTACACTTGTTGCAGTGATATCTGATGAAAAAAATAATACAAAAATGGCTTTTACATCTTCTCACCTCCTTCCCAGAGTAGCAATTCTTGATACAAGAATGACACTTACTCTTCCAGCACATATAACTGCTGCCACTGGAATGGATGCTCTTACACATGCAATTGAAGCTTATACATGCATACAAAAAAACCCAATAAGTGATGCTTATGCATGGATGGCTATCAAGCTAATCAGTGAAAATCTTATAACAGCAGTAAAAAAAGGGAAAGACAAAAAAGCCAGATTGGCTATGTTAAATGCATCATGCATGGCAGGTGCTGCGTTTTCTAATTCTATGGTAGGAATGATTCACTCATTGGGGCATGCAACAGGAGGAATTTGTCATATACATCACGGAGTTGCCATGAGCATATTTTTACCATATGTTCTTGAATATAATTTAATAAAAGTTAGAGAATATATTTCTGAATTATTATTTCCTTTAGCTGGGAATGAGATTTACTCCAAAACTTCAGAAGGGCAAAGAGCAGAAAAAGTTATTGAATACATAAATAATTTAAGAGATGAACTTCACAAACTCACAAAACTCCCAAGAACTTTGAAAGAAGCCGGCATTTCAAAAGAGAAAATTCCAGAGATTGCAAAATTAGCGATTGGAGATGGCTCTCTTACATTCAACCCAGTTGATATGGATTATGAAGATGCTATTAAGGTTCTAAATAAGGCCTATAAATAGAGGGGAACCTTACTTTTCATACATATAATCCCAATGCTCGGGCTGATTCTTTAACCATTTATCAAACCAGGCAATAATTGTTTGCATCCACTGTACTCTCTTCTTATAGTCAATGATAAAATGCTGTTCTCCCTTAAAAGTCACCAATGCAACTTCTTTCCCAAGGAGTTTTAGGGCTGCAAACATCTGATAACTTTCCCCAGGAGGCACATTGTTATCAATATCTCCATGTAATAACAATATAGGTTTACTTATCCTGTCAGCCATATATAGAGGGCTTTGCCCTACATAAATATCTTTCCTGTTCCATGGGAAACTGTTTGCTGTTGCAACCCCGCTATAATCATATCCCCAGTCACCAATTCCCCAGTAACTTGTTAAAGAACTTATTCCTGCATGGGAGATATAAGCTGAAAACATATGTGTCTGAGTTGCAAGGTATTGAGTTAAAAATCCGCCATATGAAGCCCCTATTGCTCCAATTCTTTTTGGATCAATATATTTGTGGCACCTTATCAACTCTTTTACACCATAAATAATCTCTTCTGAGGTTACTATTCCCCAGTCATTTACATGAACAGAAGAAAATTTCTGGCCAAACCCTATAGCTCCTGTTGGTTGTAGTACATAAACTATATAACCTTTTGATGCATACCAATTTTTTGGATACCTTCCTCCAAAATCTCTTGTGACTGGTGAAGTACCACCATAATAATATACAATACATGGATACTTCTTGTTCTTATCAAAATTAACAGGATAGTATATCCTGCCTATTATTGTTTTCCCTTGTTTAGTTTTAAAATTCCAATTTTCAACTCTTCCTAACTTTACATATTTAAATTCCTTTTTATTGTAATCTTTCAAAACTACAGATTTACCTGAAGATAAATTTAGCTTATACAATTTAAAGGGCTCTGAACAACTAGAACCCCAATACACAGCGATATTTTTTGATCTTGAAAAACTAACAGCCCTAACAACCTCAACTGGAGTATTAATTTTTTTAAAAACTCTCTTTTTTGGAGAAAACCTAAAAATTCTTTTATAAGAACCATCTGTAACACAGAAATATATATTTTTATTAAAAGAACTCCAGAATGCAGAACTAATTGAAGGATTAAAATCTTTGGATATAGGCTCTACCTTTTTTGTATTTAAATCATATAAGAATGCCTGTGTGTCATAATCATTTGGGATTAGATGCTTCTCTAATTTATTACCAATCCCTTTAAATGATGACGCGCCCCCTAGTATAAGTAACTTTTTTGAATCAGGTGACCATGAAACATCATACAACCAATTGCTCTCAATCAACTTTTTTATATAAAATGTATTTACATCAAATAAACAGGAAACAAATTTATGATAAGGCCTATTTTTATTATCACTTATCTCCTTCATAAACAAAACCTTTTTACTGTCTGGGCTTATAAAAACAGATTCGAAATTTTCTTCATAATCTAAAATTTTATGTGTTACTCCTCCATCAGTATAATGAATATACATTGAATATTTACGTCCGGAAAATTTA
>JAUXFB010000089.1 GCA_030620255.1 Candidatus Aminicenantota bacterium
TAAATCATACATTTTCAACTCTTCCATACCTTGCTTTAAATGTATCAAAAGATGCTCTGGAATCATTAAATAATATTTCAGAAGTAGTAAATATTATAGAAGATAAACCAATCCCCCTACCCTATATTATGAAAAGCAAAACCCAAAATAAAAATTTAAAAAAACCTAATTTAAGTGAATCCATAAATATAATTGGAGCAGATTCCGTATGGGATATGGGCTTTACAGGAAAAGGCTGGTATATTGTAATCATTGACACTGGAATACGAAGATCACATGAATTTTTTACAGGTAAGAATATTGTTGAACAATGCTATTCTTTAAAAAAAGATTGCCCAAATGGAGGTTCCTCAATGTCAGGGAATGGAGCTGCTGCTCATTACGAATCATTTTATGGAGGATATGATCATGGAACTCATGTTACAGGTATTGCATCTGGAAATAACAAAAAAGGATTTTATGGTGTAGCAAAAGATGCAAGTATTATTGCAATACAGGTTTTTTCACGTTTCTCAGCAGCAGATTGTGACGGAGCTCCATGTGTAATGAGTTACGATTCTGATCAATTAAAAGCTCTTGAATTTGTTTATAAAAAAAGAAATAATTATAATATCGCTGCTGTAAATATGAGCCTTGGAGGAGATAAATATAATGATCAGACCTCCTGTGATGAGGATTATAATTTAGATAAGAAAGCAATTGAGAATCTTAATCAAGTTGGAATTGCTACGATCATTGCTTCAGGAAATGAGCAGTATTGTGATGGCATCTGTGCACCAGCTTGTATATCATCAGCTGTAGCAGTAGGCTCTACTCAAAAGAGTGATGAGGAATCCTATTTTAGCAATTGGAATTTTGAACTTTTAGAATTATTTGCTACCGGAGGATCAATACTCTCTTCTACAGGTAAAAACAATAAAAGCTATGCTTATTGGAGTGGAACTTCAATGGCAACTCCTCATGTTACTGGTTCATGGGCATTATTAAAACAATGTGCGCCAGATTTGAGCGTTAATGAAGCTTTAAATTCATTAGTTAATGAAGGGAAGCCTGTAAAGACAAAATGTGGTACAGGTCAAACAAAACCCAGAATTGATATTGGAAAGTCAATTATTAAATTAATTAAAATAGCACCCCCAATAAATTTTTCAGTTGAACAAAAAATAAATTACTCCCTTTTGCAAACAGAATATCTTAATATTTTAACATGGGAGACAAATCCATTAAATCAGGGTAAAAACATTGTAAAATATAAGATCTATGCTATTAATGGATCTGAAAAAAGTCTTATTACTGAATTTGATCCTTCAATATTTATATACTGGGATAGAAAGGTTAATAAGGATACAGAGTATACTTATGGCATTACTTCAGTAAACGACGAAGGAGATGAAAGCTTTACTTCTTTTATTACATACAAACCAGAATAAAAAGTATTTCCAACATATTCAGGCAGTGTAATTACTTGACTACCTACTCTGTATCTGCTACTATTTTCATAATGTATAAAGAACTTCAAGAGATAATAAAAAAATTCTCAAATAAAAAAGTAGTTGTATGGGGAGATTTGATCCTTGATGAATATATATACACAACAACTGGCAGGATCTCCCGTGAAGCTCCAGTACTTGTAACTGAATTTGAATCAAATGAATTTAAGTTAGGAGGAGCTGGAAATGTAGTTTTAAATATCAAATCTCTTGGAGCTGAACCTATTCCAGTAGGGTTTATTGGTGATGATTTAGATGGAAAAATCCTAAAAGAAATTTTAAATAAAAATGGTATAAAATTGGATTATTTGATTAAAGCAAAAAACTACAAAACTCCAAAAAAAAGTAGAATTCTATCTGGAGGAGAAAGTACAAAGAAACAACAGGTACTAAGAATAGATAAACTTAATAGATCAGAAATAAAGGATACATTATATAATAAAATTGAAAAAAATCTTTTAAATTTGTTAGAAAATGTAGATCTCTTAATAATATCTGATTACATTTATGAGTCAGTAAAGCCAGATATACTCAACAATATAAAAAGATCTTTCCCATCAAAACTAATAACAATTGATTCAAGAAACAATTTATTAAAATTTCATAATACTTATATAGCAACTCCAAATGAACCAGAGGTGAAAAGAATGTTTCCTGATAACAATTTCTATTCTGAAAAAGATTTTTTTAAAGCAGGCTTGGAATTACTTGAAAAAATAAAAGCTGAAGGAATAATTTTAAAAAGAGGCCACAATGGCCTGATTGTTTTTGAAAAAAACGAAAAACCCAGGATTATAAATATCCATGGCTCTTCTGATATTGTTGATGTTACTGGAGCCGGAGACACTGTAATATCTGTTATTAGCCTTTCATTGCTTTTAAAAGCAAACCTTTTTTTATCAGCACAACTTGCCAATATTGCTGCAGGCATAGTTGTAATGAAAGAGGGTGCATGCCCAATAAATTATAAAGAACTCTACAATGAACTCAAATAAATTCTTTGAGATCAAAACCTTAAAAAAAAAGATCCTTGAAGAAAAGAAAAATAATAAAACAATAGCTTTTGCAAATGGCGGTTTCGACCTTATTCATATTGGACATATCAGATATCTAAAAGCAGCAAAGAAAAAAGCAGATATTTTAATTGTTGCATTAAATTCTGATAAATCATTAAAAAATCTGAAAGGGAAAAATAGAGCAATAATTAATGAAAAAGGTAGAATTAAAATTGTATCGTCATTTGAATGTGTTGATTATGTTACACTGTTTAATGATAAAACGGTTGATAAAATCCTCTTAATGTTGAAACCTGACTTCCATTGTAAAGGTTCTGATTATACAAAAGATACAGTACCTGAGAAAGAGACTGTTAAATCTTATAAAGGAAAAATTGCAATAGTTGGGGGAGAAAAAATTCATTCAACTTCAGAAATTCTTAAAAAGATCGTAAATAATTCCTAAATAATTTTACATAAACCAATTTAAAATATTGTTATTAATTATTTCCATTTTTTATTATATAGTATACTTTTTTTGTATTTAATTTACTTGAAGCATGATTTTTAATACTGTATAATAAACTATAATTATAATGAAAACCCCAATTTATAAAAACATAGCAATTATTAAACTGTCCTCTCATGGAGACATAATTCACACAATTCCAGCCTTCAATTTATTAAGGAAAAAATTTCCAGATTCAAAAATAAGTTGGATTGTTGAGCCATCTGGCGCTAAATTATTAGAGAATTTTTATGGAATTGATGAATTGATTGTTATTAACTTAAAGATAAAAGGTTTCTTAAACAAAATCAGAGAATTTAAAAGAATAAAAAAAAAATATAAAAGAAAATTTGATTTAATAATTGATTTTCAAGGACTTTTAAAATCTGCTCTTTTATCCTATGTTCTTAAGGGTAACTCATTTGGGTTCAACAAGCGGAATCTAAAAGAACCTTTTGCAAAACATTTTTACAATAAAAGAGCTATATATTTTAATGAAAATAAACATGTTATATTAAAAAACATAAACTTGACTCTATTTGCATATGGAACTTTAAATTCAAGTGTTGAAATATATTACCCTTTAAACCAGCTTTATGCAAATGAGATGTTGAAGGATTTCTTCTATGAAAACAATTTGGAAGAAAATAAATTTATTATAGTTAATATTGGAGGTGGCTGGAATACAAAAGTCTTGGAAATTGCCCAATTTATCTATATAATCAATAATTTAAAATCAAAATTTAAGATTGTAATCTTATGGGGAAATATAAATGAAAAAAGGCGGGCTGAAAAGATAGCCGGGTCAACCAACACTGTAAAAACATTTTTTATGAAATTTGATGAACTTATATTATTTATAAAGTATGCATCTATTATCATAACAGGTGACACTCTTGCGCTTCATATCGCAGATATGGTTAAAACACCATCCGTAGGCATATTTGGGCCTACTTCTCCTCATAGAAATGGTTCTTTACTAAAAGAAAGTATACATGTTTTTGAAAAATTACCATGTAGTTTTTGTTATAAAAAAAAGTGTGATAAAATAGATTGTTTAAAAGAAATAGATATTAATAAAATAATTAAAGCAGTATATGATATATATGAAAAATTTAAATTTAATTGAAGCTATTATTAAGTATAGATCAACAATTGGCATTATAGGTTTGATTGTAGTCCTATATTTTTCTGAACCAACAATATTATCTATTCCAATAGGTTTCTTTATTATGCTAATTGGAGTATCTTTCAGAGGGTGGTCTTCTGGATATATAAACAAAGATAATGAATTAGCTACACAAGGGCCATACTCTTTAACAAGGTACCCACTCTATTTTGGAAACTTTATACTTGGAACAGGAATTGCCTTTGCAGCACACAATATATATGCTTATATAATTTGTTTTGTCTTTTATTTTCTATTTTTTCCGTTCCTTATTATTGTTGAGAATAGAAGACTTAAGGGAAAATTTGGAAAAGAATATGAAACCTGGTCTAAAAATTTAAACACATTCTTTCCAAAGATAAAAAGGATTAAGGATTCTCAATTTAATATCTCCTTCTATATGAAAAATAGAGAGTATAAAGTTTTTTATTTTTCTCTGTTAATTATTGCATTTTTTGTCATTAAATATTTAATTAAACTAAAAAATTAATTAACAATAAAAATTATTCCAGAACTAAATTAATCTGAACTTTGTAAAAAGATACTTTTAAACCAATTTAGAGTTTTGATCTCAGTATCAATGAAAAGACCTGCATTTATACCATAATTCCATTTATTAAAATTGTTTTTTAATAAAAAGTTGTTTTTTATATGCATATCCTTGTTAGATGCTATATATTTATCTTTTCCATTCGCATCTATAAAAAGTCCCAATTGAGATGAAAATGCATGAAACATTGAATAAATTGAAAATGGAGGTTTTATATCATTAACAATTCCAAATCCATCTCTATCACTTGAAATTTTGTATGTGTCATCTCCATCTAAATCCAGGAAAAGAGATTGAGACATATTAATAGCAAAACCAAAACCATTTTTTATAATAGAATATTTATCATTTCCTCTTTTATCTAAAAATAGACTGACTGTATAATCATGGCCAAAACCAAAATTCATTTTCGAATCTCCAGTTCCAATATATCTATCATTACCCTTCTCATCTATTAAAGTGCTTATACAATAATGAGCACCTGATGCTAAAGAAAAAACAGATGCTTTATACCTGTCATCTCCCTCCCCATCATAGAGTATTCCAATTCCAAACCAATACGCACTCCCAAGAGACCAATTAGCAGATGTATATTTATCATTACCCTTAATATCAATTAGTGCTCCAATCCCACCTGCCCAGGAATGGCCATCAGATATATCTCCTCTTCTTCCAACTCCACAGCCTTGAGCATAAGAGTAACTTAATTTACTTTTTGAATGATAATCTCCTCTGCCCGTTACTTTAGCACTGGGCTCTGCATAATAATAATCATCCCCCTTTGAATCAATAAGTATACCAACCCCACCTGTTCCACCCAATCCCTGTCCATTTGCCCAGATTCTATAAAAATCTCTTCCTGCATAATCTAATAGCATCCCTACCCCAAAATATCCTGTACCCTGGCCACTATGTTTTAAAGTATAGCTGTCAGTTCCTGAAAAGTCCGCAAGAATTCCCACACCAATAAGACCTGCTCCCTGTGAAAAGAAATCAGACCTGTAATTGTCATTACCTTTTACATCAATCAAAATTCCCATACCAAGTATACCTGCACCCATAGAAGGTAAATCATTTGTGCAATTATATTTATCATTGCCGGATAAATCTATTAAAATTCCAAAAGGATGTTCAATATCACTATTACCTCCAGGGTTTCCATAATATTTGTCATTTCCTCCAAAATCTATTATAAGTAAACTCTTTTGTGTATCTATTCTGTCATATTTATTTCCTCTCACAATTATTTTCCCTAAAGGAGTATTAATGTCAGCATTCTGTTCATTCCAATTGATGTTTTTTCTCTTTCTTAGTTCCTTTAAATTATATGCAAGCCTTTCAGCTGCAAAACTTAACCTTAAACAAGAATAATAAAATGAATTTAAATCAATTTTTGACATTACATCATCAATTTCAGGAAAATATTCCATTGCATCATATTGTGTATCAACAAGATCTCTTAACTCAAATATTTTTGTCATATCTTTATAATTTACATTTCTAAATGCTTTTTTCCACCATTTGTATGATTCAGCTACTTGAAAAAGCATTTCTGAAATTTCTTTTTTTACATCTTTGTGCAGTTTTTTTGAATCTCTATCATAATCCAAATCAATTCTTGGATA
>JAUXFB010000119.1 GCA_030620255.1 Candidatus Aminicenantota bacterium
AATTGGAGGTGATTGATGAGGAATAAGAATAATATATTAATATTTGTTATGTTTGTTTTTTTTATGACAAATCTTTCTTTTAGTTCATATAAAGTTGATATGAATAAGGTTTTTCCGGAAATAGAGGGATGGATAAAAAAGGGGGAACCTCAGATATACCTTCCTGACAATTTATTTGAGTATATCAATGGTGCTGCAGAAATATATTTAAGTTATGATTTTATGAAATTAATCTCTTTAAGTTATGAAAGTAAGGATAAGCAGTCTATAATAGTAGATATATATCAGCACATAAATTTAAATAATACATTTGGAATCTATTGTCAAGAGAAACCTTTAAAGGGTAATTTTTTAAACATAGGAACACAGGGATATTATGAGGAGGGCATACTTAATTTTTTTAAAGGTGTTTATTATGTGAAATTGAGTAGTTTTGATCTTGAAGATAAAGATAGATCTATACTAACTTTAATTGCAAAAAAAATTGAGAAAGAGCTTGAAGGGACTTCCTGTTTTCCTGAACCAATCAAATGTTTTCCACAAAGAGAGAAGATAATTAATTCGGAAAGGTATATTGCTAAGAATTTTCTCGGGCATTCTTTTCTATATTCTGCTTTTGTTGCAGATTATAAGATAAATGGCAAGAAATTTAAGGTTTTTATTATTGAATCTTATAATAGTAAAAAAGCAAAAGATATGATAGATAATTATATTAGATTTATTAAAGATAAAGGGATAAAACCATCTAAAAGTAATGAGATATATCGTTTTAAAGACCCTTACTATAGATCTTCAGGCATAATGAATCTTAAAAGAAGAGGAAATTACATTTGGGGGCTCTTCATAGATGATCTATGTGTGTGTGAATTTTATCTGAAAAAGATTGAAGAGAATTTAGTAAAGAGTAAATTAATCAGATAAATATTTATTGTTATATATTTAAATTCCAAAACTTGTGCCAACTGCTATTGCAGTTTTTACAAGATCAGACTGAGGCTTGATTCTACGTGGAACTTTTATTGCTTCTTTTATTGGGATTGTTTTGATATCTTGTCCCCTGATTCCAACCATATAGCCAAATTTCCCTTTTATTGCTGTTTCTACTGCATGATAGCCGAACCTTGTGGCAAGGATTCTATCAAAAGCTGTAGGGCTACCTCCTCTTTGAACATGTCCTAAAATGGTGTGTCTTGTCTCAGTACCAGTTATATCTTCAATTTTATTTCCAACGTAGTTTGATATCCCTCCCAGTCTTATTGGATCATTAGGGTCATCCACTTTTCTTGAAAACACGATATCTCCTCCTTCAGGTTTAGCTCCTTCTGCAACTACAATTAAAGAGAATCTTTTCCCTCTTTTCTTTCTATCATAAATTTTTTCAGCTATTTTTTCCATTTTAAATGGTATTTCTGGAATTAAAATCACATCACCTCCACCTGCAAGTCCTGATTCCATGGCAATCCAACCAGCATATCTTCCCATCACCTCAATAACCATAATTCTATGGTGAGACTCAGCAGTTGAGTGTAGTTTGTCTATTGAACTTGTAGCAATTGAAAGAGCTGTATTAAATCCAAAAGTTACATCAGTTCCGTTTAAATCATTGTCAATTGTTTTTGGAACTCCTATAACAGGTATACAACATTTTTCAAAGAGTTCATTTGCAATTGCTTGCGTACCGTCACCTCCTATGGTTATTAATACATCAATTTCATTATATTCTATTGTTTTTATTACTTTTACTGAAACATCTTTGTATTCTTTTTCTCCTTTAGAGTTAATTGTTTTATACTTAAATGGGTTATCTCTATTGGAAGTTCCAAGTATTGTTCCCCCTCTTGGTAAAATGCCAGATACATCTTTTAATTCCAATTTTGTTATTGTTTTATTTATTAATCCGGAATAACCATCTTTTATTCCATAAACTTCAATGCCATAATTTCGTATTGCTGTATTAACTACAGCTCTAATAACAGCATTTAATCCAGGGCAATCGCCTCCGCCAGTAAGAACTCCAATTCTCTTAATCTTTTTCATTTATCCTCCTAAATATCATTTAGAACTTAAAATTTTGCACTCATTTTCAAGTCTTTTCAATTCATCTTCTAATTCTTTCTTTAATTCATTTATATTGTTTTTATTTTTATTTATGTAAAATGGATTTCCAAAAGAAAAATATATTTTACTAAAGGGAAGAGGGATAAGAAATTTGTCCCATGATTTTTCAAAAACTTTTACCCTGCTTGCATACCAGCTTATAGGAACAATAACTGAATTTGTCTTTTTAGCTAACAATATTGTTCCATGTTTGATTTTTTCTCGAGGCCCTTTTGGCCCATCTGCTGTAATCAAAATTTCTGATTTGTTATTTTTTACTGAATTTATGAATTCTAAAAATGCTCTTGCTCCTCCTTTTGATGAGGAACCTCTAACTGGATTCATTCCAAATTCTTCAGCCACATTAGAAACAAGTTCTCCATCTTTTGAAAGTGATATTAATGGTTGAGCTCCTGTATTTTTAAATTTATATATTGTAAAAAAAACATGTCTGTGCCAGAAGATATGGATAATAGGTATATTGTTTTTTTTTAATTTTTTTATCTCATCTTCACCTGATATTATAATTTTACAGGTTTTTATTGTTGCTAAAATAAAAAATCTCACTATTTTTTTTATGAGATTGTATTTAATCTTCTGAAGAAATGCCATATTCTTTTACTTTATCAAGTAGTGTTTTATAACTTATTTCAAGAATTTCTGCTGCTTTTGTTTTATTAAAATTTACCTGGTTTAATACATCTTCTATTTTTATTTTTTCAATTATTTTAATTGCTCTTAAAGTTACCTGTTTTAAATTTCCATTAAAATTAAAATCTTCTGCTATATTGATTGATTTATCTGGAAGAATAATATCTTTATATGTAATTTCATTATCTTCTGAAATGATCAAAGCTCTCTCAATAGTATTTTGAAGCTCCCTTACATTTCCAGGCCAGCTGTATGAAAATAATTTGTTTTTTGCCTTTTCTGAAATAGTCATCTCACCTTTTTTCATTTCTATAGAAAACTTTTTTATAAAATATTGTGAGAGTAATATGATGTCATTTCCTCTCTCTCTCAATGGAGGGAGTTTAACTGGAAAAGCATTTATTCTAAAGTAAAGGTCTTTTCTAAATCTGGATTGAGCAATCTCTTTCTCTAAATTTTTATTAGTTGCAAATATAAATCTTATATCAAGATCAACTTCTTGATTACTTCCTATGCGGTTTATTTTTTTTTCTTCTATTACTCTAAGGATTTTACCCTGTAGATTTGTAGATAGATCGCCAATTTCATCAAGAAAAAAGGTTCCTCCTTGAGCTAGCTCAAGTTTTCCCAATTGGCTTAGATATGCGTCAGTATAAGAGCCTTTTTCATGGCCAAAGAGTTCATTTTCAAGGAGATTTTCCGGAATTGAAGCTGAATTTATTGTTATGAAGGGATTGTCTTTTCTTGGACTTAAATTGTGTATTGCTCTTGCAAAGAGCTCTTTTCCTGTTCCACTTTCACCTAAAAGAAGTACTGGTGTGTTAGTTACTGCCACATGTTTTATTTTTTCAGCTTCATTTATTATGCTTGGGCTATTTCCAATAATTTGTGATTTCCCAATTGTGGATGAGTAAGCCTCTTTTAATATTATATTCTCTCTTAATATTCGAGTTGATTCAATAGCTTTTTCAATCATTATAAAAAGATAATCTGGGTCAACTGGTTTTGAGATAAAGTCAAAAGCTCCTTCTCTAATTGCTTTTACAGCCTTTTCTACTGAGCCATAAGCAGTTAATATAATAAATGGGATTTTAAAGTTTTTAACCCTTTTAAAAAAAGAGAGCCCATCCATATCTGGTAGTTGCAGATCAGAAATGATTACTGAAAAATGTTCTTTTTTTAATAGTAATAAAGCTGTAGATACATCATCACTTGATTTTACACTATATTTTTTTTCAGTTAGAATATTTTCAAGCATTTCCCTCATAGATTTATTGTCTTCAACAACAAGTATTTTTTCCATATTACTATTATAAAGAAATTAAACATTTTTTTCAAAAAAATACTTATTAACACAGTAACACAGAAATCATATATTGTATTATTAAAATATTTGAATTACTTAATTATTATTCAAACAATTTCTTATTTTTATTAAATTTGTTTTTAATCTCTGATATAATTAAATGATGGGAAAGGTTGCTGTTTTGTTTAATCCTTCATCAGATAAGGGAAGATCTTTAAAGAAAAAGGGAAGGGTTGAAAAATGTCTTAAAGGGAATAAAATTGATTATGATCTCTATGTTTCAAAAAGTGAGAATGATCTTAAAAGTTTGTCTATAGAGGCAATAGGAAATTATTCAACCATTGTTGGAGTTGGGGGAGACACAACATTTAATATTATTATATCTGAAATATTAAAGAGTAAAGAAAAAAAAAGCACATCTTTAATTCCTGTTTTTGGAATGATTGGAACAGGATCTGCGAATGATATTGTTCGAAGTCTGGGTATTCAAAAAATTGAAACAGCGTGTAAAGCTATAAAATCTGGAAATATTAAAAAAATGGATGTGGGTTATATTAATATTAAAGGAAGAAACGAATCTTTTTTATTTCTTGGAACATTGAGTGCAGGTCTTAGCACATATGTAAATATGTTTATTGAAAGGTTTATTAAGAACCATAAATTTCTTGCAAAATCAAATTTGATAAGTCAAACCTTAACAGGTTTAGTATCTATAAAAAGATCCTTTTCAAATAAGATAATTCCTTTAAGAATATGTTTGGAAAATGATTCAATTAAAAGAGATATTGAATGCTCGCTTATTGTGTTTCACAATGCTCCTTGTTATGCAAATGGGATGAAATTGAATCCTTTTGCAAGCCCTTTTAATAGTAAAGTTGATTGCTCTGTTGTTAATACAACCTCTTTTTTAAATACTTTTAATTTTGGTATGAAAGTTCTTAGAAGGGGGCATATCAAAAGAAAAGAGATTGAATTTATTGAGTCAAAGTTATTCAGGGTTTTTTCGGAAAAAGAGATCGATATTCTGGTGGATGGAGATATAATTAGAAAAGTAAAAGAGTTTGACATATCAGTTTTCCCAGGAGCTCTGGATGTTTTAACATATGTTTAAAAAAAGTAGTTTTTTGATAATAATATTGATAAATAAATAGATGATTCAAATATATAGAAATTAAGGAGGCTCAAATGTATAAAAGAGGAATTTTAATTTTTATGATTATTTTTATGTTCTTTGCTGGAGATTTGATAGAAGGAGTTATTGGTAAAGCGTCAAAAGTATATAAAACTCCGGGGGACCATCCTACAGGCATGACATTTGATGGGAATTATATCTGGATTTGTGACAGTTCTACATATAAAATATATAAAGTTAATCCCTTAAATGGGAAAGTAGAAAAATCGATTGAAGCTCCTGGTTTTGATCCAAGGGGTGTGGC